>NZ_JAUGZK010000005.1:0-289307 GCF_036327005.1 Alkalimonas mucilaginosa | reverse complement strand
TTTACTGCCTTGCAAGCAGTTATTGGTTAAAATAGCTGTTTTCAATGCTGTTCGCTTAAAGTTCGCCCGCTACGGGCATTTAAGCGCCAACTGTTGCATACTAATGCAGCACAGGAGGATTTATCATGACAACTCGCTCGTATCGCGGCATCAGCCCAAGCTTTGACCACAGTGTTTATATTGATGCATCTGCCGTTATTGTTGGTGATGTGCAGTTGGCAGCAGATGTTAGCATCTGGCCCCTGGCGGCCGCCCGTGGCGATGTCAATCGTATCCGCATTGGTGCCCGCACCAATGTGCAGGATGGCACCGTGCTGCATGTCACCCGTACCAGCCCAAGCAAACCCGAAGGCTCGCCGCTTATTATTGGCGAGGATGTGACTGTCGGCCACAAGTGCATGCTGCATGGTTGCATCCTTGGCAATCGGATCCTGGTGGGCATGGGCGCAATAGTGATGGACGATGCGGTAGTAGAAGATGATGTGATCATTGGTGCTGGCAGTCTGGTACCACCTGGCAAAACTCTGCAATCCGGCTATTTGTATGTTGGTAGCCCGGTAAAACAAGCCCGCCCGTTAACGGAAGCCGAGCGCACCTTCTTAGCTGCATCCGCTAAAAATTATGTGCTGTTAAAAGATGAGTATCTGGCAGAGCAGGTTTAGTCGTTAACAGAGGTCGGTAGCCAGAACTCACCGGCCTCATTCCAGCACTCGTCGGTAAGCACCTGCTCGGCTGCGTCTTCCCAATCAAAGGCGGCCGCTTGTACCTGGCTAAGCCAGACGTCTGCCGACACCTCGTCAGGCCGGGCAATATAGCCGGTCAACCGAAGCCCGGCCAATAAACAGCTGAAGCTGACAGCATCTTGCTCGTCGCTATACACAAAGTCATGATTAAAGATCAGCTGTTGATTCATACCAGCGCCTTTTTTAAGGCGGCTATCACAGGCTCTACCGCAGGTGTTTTACCACGCCAGATGCGAAAAGCTTCAGCCGCCTGCCCCACCAGCATACCCAGCCCATCCGCCTGACGCGGAACGCCTTGCTGCGCACACCAGCGCAAAAATGCGGTCGGCTCCTTGCCATAGAGCATGTCATAGGCAAAGGTGCAGCCCTTCAGTGCTTCCGCTGCAATCGCTGGCCGCTCTCCCGACAAACCGGACGAGGTGGCATTGATCACCAAAGAATAAGCCGCTGGTGGAATTTCCGTTAAAGCACAGCCAGACACCTTACTGCCAAAGTGTTCTGCCAACAATTGCGCTTTGGCAGCGGTTCGATTGGCGATGGTAATGGATGCAGCACCAGCTTGCAGCAAAGGCCCAATTACGCCGCGACTGGCGCCACCGGCGCCAAGCAGCAATACCTGCTGATCTTTTAGTGGTGCTTCAAGCCGCAGTAAGTCCTGCACCAAACCGGCACCATCGGTGTTATCACCACACAACTGGCCGTTTTGATCAAAATACAAGGTATTGACGGCGCCAGCTTGCGCCGCCCGCTCGGTCAACTGCTCCGCCAGAGCAAAGGCCTGCTCTTTAAAAGGCACCGTCACATTGCCACCCCGCCCACCTTCGGCAACAAAAGCCTGCCAGCTCTCGGCAAAGCCATCCAGCGGTGCTAAAATCGCCTGGTACTGCATGGCCTCGGCGCATTGCTGTGCAAAGAGCGTATGAATAAGCGGCGACTTTGAGTGCGCAATCGGATGTCCAAATACAGCGTAGCGGTCCACTTTTATGTCCATCAAACAAATCCTGCAGCAAGTATTTCATAAAAAACAGCCTGAGCGCCAGCCGGAACATCCAACCCCGAAGCAAACGCCTTATGCCATTATGGGTGGAGAAGCCGCAGTGCGCCGCCTGGCCAATCGCTTTTACGATGTGATGGAAACGGCACCAGAGGCGCACGAGCTGTTGGCCATTCACCCCCAACCTTTGGATGCGATTCGGCAAAAGTTCTTTGAGTTCTTATCCGGCTGGCTGGGCGGCCCCGCCCTGTTTGAAGAAAAATACGGCCACCCCAGGCTGCGCGCCCGCCACCTGCCTTTTACCGTCAATCAACAGCTGCGCGATCAATGGATGTTTTGCATGAACCAGGCGCTGGACGAGGTGGTCGAAGACGCCATGTTACGCGAAGGGCTACGCCAGTCGCTGGGACAACTGGCAAGCCATATGATTAACTGTTAACCCCCAGCCAGTCCTGTGGCTGCAGATAACGCTCGTACAAGGCAGCTTCCGGGCTGCCGGGCGCTGGCTGAAAACCGTATTGCCACCGCACCAGCGGAGGCATCGACATCAAAATCGATTCGGTACGGCCACCGCTTTGCAGGCCAAACAAGGTACCGCGATCAAACACCAGATTAAATTCCACATAGCGGCCGCGCCGATACAGCTGGAACTGCCGCTCTCGCTCACCATAAGGGGTCTCTTTACGCCTTTCTACCAAAGGCAAATAAGCAGGCAAGAAGGCCTCGCCGACAGCACGCATCAGCGCAAAACTTTGCTCAAAGCCAGGCTCATTCAGATCATCAAAGAACAAACCACCGACACCACGGGTTTCGCCACGATGTTTTAAGTAAAAATAGTCATCGCACCATTGTTTGTAGCGCGGATAATACTCCGCTCCGAACGGCTCGACCGCCGCCTTAGCAACCTGATGCCAATGCACCACATCCTCTTCAAAGGGATAAAAAGGCGTCAGATCAAACCCTCCGCCAAACCACCAGACCGGCGGCTCGCCTGCTTTTTCAGCAATAAAAAAGCGCACATTAGCATGGGTAGTCGGTAAGTACGGGTTGTTCGGGTGAATCACCAGCGACACACCGCAGGCATGAAAACTACGCCCGGCCAGCTCTGGCCGGTGTGCCGTGGCCGAAGCTGGCATTTGGGCACCATAGACATGCGAGTAATTGACCCCCGCCTGTTCGAACACAGCACCGCCTGTCAACACCCGACTGCGACCACCACCACCTCCAGCGCGTTGCCAGGCATCCTCGACAAAATGAGCTCTGCCATCGGCCTGCTGCAATGCCTGACAGATACTATCCTGCAATTGCTGTAAAAAGCCTTGTACCTCGGCTAGTTGCTGCTGACTGCTAGTTACCATCTTAACTCCTTAACACCTGGCCACTGATGGCATCACGGATCTGGCTGGGCTGGGCAGCACCTCCCAAGTCACCAGCAACCAGAGCTGCAATATCATCGCCCAACTGCCGCAACAGCTCGGCACTATCAATCAGCGCAGGCTCACCGGCACGGTTAGCGCTGGTAGAAACCAGTGGCATCGCCAACGTATGGCACAGTGCCCGCACCACCGGGTGGGTGCTAACCCGCACCGCTATGCTCGAATGCTGACCGGTGATCCAAGTCGGTGCCTTTGCACTGGCCGGCAACACCCAGCTGATATGGCCCGGCCAACTGGAGAAAATTTCGGCCCGACGCTCAAGTGGAATCGCCGCATCGTCAATATAGGGCAGCAACTGTGAGTAATCGGCAGCAATTAAAATTAACCCTTTCTCGACCGGGCGCTGTTTAATCGCCAGCAGCCGCATCACTGCAGCTTCATTTTGCGGGTCACAGCCAAGGCCAAATACCGCCTCGGTTGGGTAAGCAATCACTTCACCAGCTTGCACCAGTTCTGCAGCTGTCTGCATAGATACAATTTCAGCCATGGTCATTTCAGTAAAAATTTAATTCAGAGTCAGTTGCCGCTATAATAGCGCTTTCGTCCACACACTTCATTCTCTTCAGAAGGAAATAGCAATGCTGGTTGGGATTATCATGGGCTCGACGTCGGACTGGCCGACCATGAAGCATGCGGCTGATATGCTGGATCATTTTGGCATCGCCTACGAAACCAAGGTGGTCTCTGCCCATCGCACACCACAACTGTTGGCCGATTATGCTTCCGGCGCCGCAGAACGTGGCCTGAAAGTGATTATTGCCGGTGCTGGCGGTGCAGCCCATCTGCCTGGGATGACTGCCGCCTTTACCAGCTTACCCGTGCTGGGCGTACCGGTACAATCCAAAGCACTGAAGGGGCTCGACTCTCTGCTTTCCATTGTGCAAATGCCCAAAGGTGTTGCGGTAGGAACCCTGGCCATTGGCGATGCCGGTGCTGCCAATGCCGGCCTGCTGGCTGCTCAGGTACTGGCAACGCAAGATCCGGCACTAATGAAAAAAATTGACGCTTTTCGCCAGCAGCAAACTGATACGGTGTTAAGCCAGCCTGATCCGTCGGAGCTATCCTGATGCGGGTACTGGTTCTTGGTGCTGGCCAACTGGCCAGAATGATGGCACTGGAAGCTATCCCGCTGAATATTGAAGTGCAGGCCTTTGATGTACGCAGTGATCAGATTGTCGACCCCATCAATCAACAGGTGTTAGGTGAAGGTCTGCAACAAGCGCTGCGTGATGCAGATGTAGTGACCGCTGAGTTTGAGCATATTCCCCAAGCGGTGCTGGAACCCTGTGAGCAAAGCGGGAAGTTCCTGCCTGGCAGTCGCGCCATTTTATCCGGTGGTGATCGTCGTGTTGAGAAAGCATTGTTGCAGCAAGCCGGGGTCGCCAATGCCGCTTATGCGGAAGTCCACAATAAAGCTGAACTTGAAGCTGCGGTTCAGCAATTAGGCCTGCCTCTGGTACTAAAAAGCGCACTTGAGGGCTATGACGGCAAAGGTCAATGGCGCTTAAAACAGATGGAGCAACTGGATGCAGTCTGGACAGAGATAGCGCAGTTTTTGAAACAAGCCTCAAAAAAGGCCAAACAAGGCATTGTAGCAGAGCAGTTCATTCCCTTTGATTACGAAGTCTCTCTGGTCGGTGCCCGGAGCAACAATGGCGACACGGTGTTTTATCCGCTGACCGAAAACCACCATGTCAACGGTGTGCTAAGTGTATCGCTGGCAAGGCCTGAGCATCCGTTGCAAGCACAGGCTGAGCGGATGTTTCAGGCTATTGCCGATGAGCTTGATTATGTCGGGGTGCTGGCGATTGAGTTTTTCGTGGTCGGTGAGCAATTGCTGGTGAATGAGCTCGCGCCACGGGTGCATAACTCAGGTCACTGGACCCAGCAAGGGGCCGATACCAGTCAGTTTGCCAACCATATTCGGGCAGTCTGCGGCTTGCCACTGGGTGCTACCTCGGTACTGCGTCCCACTTTGATGGTGAATATTCTAGGGCTGGATCAGTTGCCAGACGCCCTACTCACCATTCCTGGTCTGCATTTGCACTGGTATGGCAAAACGGCTCGCCCCGGCCGCAAGATGGGCCATATCAACCTCTCGGCCGATACGACAGAGCAATTGGCAAAGCGTTTTGAGCAACTGATTGCGCTGCTGCCGGAAGAAGACTTTCCCGAGCTGGAGCTGCTACTTCCTAAAATTTAACCATAGCTAGTTTCCACCCTGAAACGGCTTCCCTGCGCTACGTTAGTGCCCGCCTTTCAGGACGGGCACTAACTACGACTGCTCGGCCTGACAAGCTTTATCAGCGCACAGCAGTCGCTCGCCTTTGGCGGTTTTCTTGCGGATCAGTAGTCCAAAGCCACACTGTTGGCAACTGCCTGCGACAGGTTGCTCATTGAGCAAAAACTTGCACTTTGGATAGCGGTTGCAGCCATAAAAGTGCTTGCCGAACTTGCTAATTCGTTCTACCAGCTGGCCTTTACTGCAAGCCGGACAGTCGAATTGTTCGGTTTGGTTATCGGCTTCATGCACCACAAAATCGCAATTTGGATAATCGCTGCAACCGATAAACATACCATAACGACCATTTTTTACCGCCAGCGGCTGGCCGCAGGCTGGGCAAGGCTCATGCGGTAAAACTTTGACCACACTGTGTTCATGCTCGTGCAATGGTTTAAGGTAATGGCAAGTCGGGTAATTGCTGCAACCCATAAAAGGGCCGTTTTTGCCGGATTTGATCAGCAGCGGATGTTGGCATAAAGGGCATTCGCCCTGATGCTGAGGCAGTTTGAACAATGGGTCGGGGTGCGATGTCATGGCTCAGGCTACCACCTTGGAACGAAGGTAGCCAGTATGCCATAACCTCAGGCCCGACCCAACAGAGCTGTTAGTGTCAATGCAGTTGACCATCCGGCTCATCAAAGATCAGATCTTCCATCTGAGCATAGGCACTTTCCCGACCTGGTACATTAAACAGCACCATCAATACCACCCATTTCAGGTCGTCCAGACAAATGCTCTGGCCATCAAGGTCCATCACCCGATCCAACACCATCTCCCGGGTGCTGGCATCCAGCACATTGATTTGCTCCAGAAACATCAGGAACCCCCTGCACTGCGCATCCAGCTTGCGGCTTTCGTCCACGGTATAAACGCGGACAGAGCTGACCGTCAGCTTCGTCAGATAGGGTTTTACATGACTTTCCTGCAGCTTGGAGAGACTGTCGAGCCACTGCAAAGCCCGGAAGATATCGTCATCATGAAAACCGGCCAGACTGAGCTCTTTGGTCAGATCGGCACGATCAGCATAAATTTCCGATTCATTGTGAATGTAGTTTTCGAACAGGTAAACGAGGATATCAAACATACTTAGGTACTCCTCACTCTGATGTAGCCACCAGGCACTACTGCCACCAGACCTGCCAGCTCAAGCTGCAGCAAAGCAATGGTCGTGTCCGCCACCGACAGCCCTGACCGTTCTGCGATCTGATCAACCGCAGTAGCTTCATCTCCTACGTTAGCTAACAAACTGTCATCGAACAAGTCTGGCGTTGAATTTTTTTCACTTTGCTGTTGTTTTAGACCTGATTTTGCGAAAAAAGTCCACTCCTCCAAAATATCGGCGACACAAGTGGTTAGTTTAGCGCCTTGTTGAATTAAAGCGTGGCAACCGGCAGATTGTGGATGATAAATAGAACCGGGAATAGCAAATACATCCCGGTTGGCTTCAACCGCCAAATGCGCACTAATCAGAGAGCCACTTTTTAACGCCGCCTCTACCACCAGAGTTCCCCGTGCCAAGCCTGCCACAATGCGGTTACGCTGCGGAAAATGTGCCGGTCTTGCTTCTACCGCTGGGAAATACTCGGACACCAAAGCGCCCTGCTGCATGATTTGACCAGCCAAAGCCTGATTGGATTTAGGATAGATGCGGGATAAACCATGCCCCAGCACTGCGATGGTGGGCCCCTCGACCGATAAAGCGCCCTGATGTGCGCAGCTGTCGATGCCACGCGCCATGCCACTGGTGATCACATAACCCTGCCGTACCAGCTCAGCAGCAAACTGATACGCTGTTTGTTTACCAGTAGGGCTAGGCTGACGGCTGCCAACGATGGCTATTTGTGGCTGACTAAGCAATGCCGCATTGCCAGCAACAAAGAGCACCAGGGGTGGCTGCCGGGTTTGTTTAAGCAGTGGTGGATAAAGCCGATCCTGATAGCAAATCAACTGATGCAGCGGGCTTTGTTTTAACCAGGACTCGGCCTGCTGCACTAAACGCATATCAGGCTGTCGAATGGCGATGGCCTGTCGCTCGGTCAGGCCCATTTGGCGAAGGGTGCTGACTGGCTGCTGGCAAAGCTCAGCAGCTGTGCAGTGTGAAGCCAGCCGCTGCAGGTGATAACCATTGATACCGGCCTGAGCCAGTACTAAGTAATTCAGGATATCGTCCATGATACCTTCCTTTTGCTCTAGGGACTGACGATATGATCTCCAACCCTCACCGGGCGGTAGGTATCCGTTACAATGGCATAACTGGCACGCTCAGTTACCTTGAATACCATCAGATGCCCCACTCTTTCGCGTGGCATTTGCATTTGTTCATGGCCGAAATTACTGGCCAAGCGCTGGTAACGGCTAGCATCTTCCAGATAGACTGGCTGGCCATTGCCGCGATCTACCACCGCCGGTGATGGCCGCAGAATATCCAGCATATGCCCTGGTTTTAACTGATCGCTAGCGCCACGATTAATGATCACGATATCCCACTTCGAAAATTCACGCAGCTTGGAGGTTGTTTCAATAATTAAGCCATCAATCCTCTGTTCAGGCCGCGCCATATGAAAATAAGCCGGTAGTGCCTCACCATCCAGAGCGGGCAGCACAATATCACCTTGACGAATTTCTCGCTTTACATCCAGAATCTGTAAGGAGGCAGGCTCATTCCGCTCATTGCTGCCCCCACGGAATGCCCGGCTGGTTGCAACCAGCATCATCGCATAGCCCAGGTTATCCCCCGTTTCCGGATCGATATAGGGACGTCCTTTCCGGTAAATGGCATAAGCTTTACCCGGCTCCAGCTCACCTCTGGCATAAAGTGTATGCCCTTCGGTGGCATTCTTTACATTGCTATTGGCACCAAGAATGTAAGGTTTTCCTTCCAGATCACTTTGGCTAAGCATCTGGTCATGCGCTAAAAATGGTCTGATCATCGCCAGTGGGACTGTGGTAATTGCACCTGGCCGGGTATCGCTTGCCCGGGTGTGAGGTGATAACCGTCGAACCCGATCATCACGCACCAGCATAGGTCGGCCATCAGCATCGTAGATCAGTCGTAATACATCGCCAGGGAAAATCAAATGTGGATTATCAATCTGCGGATTCATGCGCCATAGCTGTGGCCAGCGCCAGGGCTGGCTGAGATAAATGGCCGAAATATCCCAAAGAGTATCGCCTTTTTTCACCACATAACGTTCAGGTGCATCTTCGCGAACCTTGAGTTCATCTGCAGTCGCAATGGCAGCAAAACACAAAGCAAACAGCACTAAAAAAATAAGGACAGGTTTTACCATGCCAGCATCCCCAGCGTGATCTTGTTGTAATTATGACAGACGAAGCTGTTCATCGCGCACATTAATGGCTAAAATCAGACCTTAGCACAGTTATTTCAGTTAAGCATAGTATTTGTGGAGCCTATGAGCGTACTTCGAGTGTTGCATTTTCCAGACGACCGGTTACGGACCATTGCCAAACCGGTTGCCGAGATTACCCCAGAAATTCAGCAGCTTGTCAACGACATGCTGGAAACCATGTACGATGAAAATGGTATCGGCCTGGCGGCAACCCAAGTCGATCACCATGTCCGGGTGGTGGTGATTGATGTATCGGAGCAACGGGATGAGCCTTTGGTGCTGATTAACCCGGAAATTATCGCCAAAAGCGGTGATACCACTTACGAAGAAGGCTGCTTGTCGGTGCCAAACAGTTACGCCAAGGTTGAACGGGCCGCTGAAGTCACCGTCAAGGCACAAAATGCCAATGGCGATTGGTTTGAACTGCAAGCAGATGGCTTGTTGGCTATTTGCATTCAACACGAGCTGGATCATTTGCTGGGTAAACTTTTTATTGATTACCTGTCGCCGTTAAAACGGGATCGGATCCGCAAAAAGCTGGAAAAAGAAGCCCGGCTGGCTGCTCGCCACGCCCTTTAACACAGGATAGATTGTGACCGCTCCTCTTCGTATTGTTTTTGCCGGCACCCCCGACTTCGCTGCCGAACATCTGAAAGCGCTACTGAACAGCAGCCATCAGTTGCTGGCAGTCTATACGCAACCAGACCGCCCGGCCGGCCGCGGCCAGCAACTGACGGCCAGCCCGGTGAAGCAACTGGCACAGCAGCATCAACTTCCAGTGTTACAACCCGCCAATTTCAAAGATCCGGCGGCACAACAGCAGTTGGCAGAACTCAATGCCGATGTGATGGTTGTTGTGGCCTACGGTTTGTTGCTGCCACAAGCGGTACTGGATACCCCACGCCTTGGTTGCATCAATGTCCACGGTTCCTTACTGCCACGCTGGCGTGGTGCAGCGCCTATTCAACGGGCGATTTGGGCCGGTGACCATCAAACCGGTATCACCATTATGCAAATGGATAAAGGTTTGGATACCGGTGCTATGCTAAGTAAAGTAACCTGCTCCATCACAGCAGCAGATACCAGTGCCAGCCTGTATCAGAAACTGGCAGAACTTGGCCCGGATGCCCTGGTGCAGGCTCTGAATGATCTACCAGCCTTACAAGCTCAGGCCGAAGTGCAGGATGAGCGCCAGGCCTGTTATGCAGCCAAGCTAAGCAAAGAAGAAGCTGAACTGGATTTCCAAAAAACAGCTGCCCAGTTAGAGCGGGAAATTCGTGCTTTTAATCCCTGGCCCGTCAGTGTGCTTGCACACGGCGCACACCGCATCAAGGTGTTGGCCGCACAGGTAGAGCCCGCGATAGAGCAAGCCACACCGGGCCAGATTCTGGCGCTGAACCGACAGGGCCTGAAGATTGCCACCGCTGAGCATGTATTGGTTATCACCAAACTGCAACCTGCCGGCAAGAAACCAATGGCGATCGCCGACTTTATCAATGGCCGCGCCGACTGGTTCCAGCCCGGCAGTCTGATCCAGGCCGCCACGACCCAAGCAAACAATGCCCGTTAATCTGCGTGCGCTGGCAGCGCAATCTTGCTATCAGGTGGTCGACCAGGGGCGCTCCCTATCCGAAGTGCTGCCCAAAGCGCAGCAACAACTGCAGGACAGTAAAGATCAGGCCCTGTTGCAAGAACTCTGCTTTGGCGTACTGCGCCATCTGGCCCAGCTGGATCATGTCTGTCGCCAACTGATGGATAAGCCGCTGGTGAAAAAGCTACGGCCACTGCAATTTTTGCTGTATGTCGGGATTTATCAGCTGCACTGGCTGCGCATTCCGGATCATGCCGCTATCAGCGAAACGGTGGATGGAGCCCGGGAGCTGAAAGGCAAGTCCATGACCGGCCTGATTAACGGCGTACTGCGCTCCGTGCAGCGCCGGCCAGAGTTGCTGCAGTTTGCACAGCAGCCACCGGCCATTCGCTACAGCCACCCGGGCTGGCTGGTGCAGCAGTTGCAACAGGACTACCCGCAGCAATGGCCCGACATTTTACTGGCCAACCAGCAAAAAGCTCCGCTTTGGCTCAGGGTCAATCAGCAGCAAGTTGCCATCACTGACTTTACCGCCGCACTGAGTGCGGCCGATATTGGCTGGCAGCAACCACTGGCTGACCTGCCAGAGGCGATTTTGCTGGAGCAAGCCCGCGATATCACCAGCCTGCCCGGCTATCAGCAAGGCTGGTTTGCCGTGCAAGATGCAGCCGCCCAGTATGCCGCTCATTTGCTGGAGCCGGCCAATGGCCAGCGCGTGCTGGATGCCTGTTGTGCCCCGGGCGGTAAAACCAGTCACCTGCTGGAACTGGCCCCTTCGGCCCGGGTACTGGCGCTGGATGTTGATGCCAACCGGTTAGAACGGGTGCATGCCAACCTGGCACGTTTACAGCACCAGGCCGAAGTGCAGGCTGCGGACGCCAGTGAGCCAGACCTGTGGTGGGATGGTGAACCATTTGACCGTATATTACTGGATGCGCCCTGCTCGGCCAGTGGCGTCATTCGTCGGCACCCCGATATTCGCTGGCTGCGTAAAGCCAGTGACATCACAGTCCTTGCTGGCATACAGGCCAGAATGCTGCAGCAGCTGTGGCCGTTGCTCAAGCCAGGCGGCATCTTGCTGTACGCCACCTGCAGTGTATTCAGTAATGAAAACCAACAGCAGCTGACAAATTTTTTGCAGCAAACCCCGAATGCTACTTTGCTGCCGATCCATGGAAAAGCCACAGGCTGGCAAATCCTGCCCGGCCAGCAGCAGATGGATGGCTTTTTCTATGCTAAAGTGATGAAACAGCTTAAGGCAGAACAAAAGTCATGAAAATCATCATTCTTGGCGCAGGCCAGGTTGGCGGAACCCTGGCTGAAAATCTGGTCGGGGAAATGAATGAGATCACCGTAGTGGATACCAATATGGAGAAACTTCGGTTATTGCAGGATCGCTTCGACTTGCAGGTCATTCATGGCTATGGCGCCCACCCGGACATTCTGAAAAAAGCCGGCGCTGAAGATGCCGATATGCTGGTGGCCGTGACCAGTAGCGATGAAGTCAATATCGTTGCTTGTCAGGTCGCCTACAGTATTTTTCATACCCCGCTTAAAATTGCCCGTATTCGCAGCAATCAGTACCTGAAGTACCGCGATCAACTGTTCCGCCGGGAAGACATGCCGGTCGATCACTTTATTGCCCCGGAAACCCTGGTGACCGATTACATCCGCCGGCTGATTGATTACCCGGGCGCTTTGCAGGTGGTAGAGTTTGCCCAGGGCAAAGTCAGCCTGGTCGGTTTGCGGGCCTATTATGGCGGTATGCTGGTTGGGCATGCACTTTCTACCCTGAAAGTGCATATGCCCAATATTGATGCCCGGGTCGCAGCCATTTACCGCCGTGGTACCTCGATCAAACCGTTGGGAACTACGGTAATCGAAGCCGATGACGAAGTATTTTTTGTTGCTGCTACCAAGCATATCCGGGTGGTGATGAGCGAACTGCAAAAGCTGGAAAGCAGCTATCGCCGAATTATGATTGCCGGTGGCGGTAACGTAGGCTACGGCCTGGCCAGAGCGCTGGAAAATAATTACAGTGTAAAGCTGATTGAGCGCAGCAAGGACCGGGCTGAATTTCTATCCGGCGTACTGGACAACACCCTGGTCTATGTCGGCGATATCTCCGATCCTGAGTTACTGGAAGAAGAAAATATCGAGCAAATCGATGTTTTTATTGCCGTTACCAACGATGACGAAGCCAATATTATGTCGGCCATGCTGGCCAAGCGGATGGGTGCGCAAAAAACCATTGTGCTGATCAAGCGCGGCGCTTACGTCGACCTGCTGCAAGGTGGAGAAGTTGATATCGCGGTATCGCCACAACAAGCAACCATTTCCGCCCTGCTAACTCATATTCGGCGAGGCGATATTGTTAATGTGTACTCACTGCGCCGTGGTGCTGCCGAGGCCATTGAGGCCATCGCCCGCGGCGATGAAACCACTTCCAAAGTAGTTGGCCGGGCCATTGGCGACATCAAATTACCGCCAGGTGCCACCATAGGGGCCATTGTGCGGGGTGATGAAGTGATCATTGCGCATGATCATATCCAGATTCAAAGTGACGATCATATGATTCTGTTTCTGGTGGATAAAAAACATATCAGCGAAGTAGAGAAGCTGTTCCAGGTCAGTGCGATATTTATTTAGCCGTTAGTTTTTCCAGAAAGCCGGCGTAAAGAGCACCAGCAAGGTGAAAATCTCCAGCCGGCCAAATACCATCGCAATCACCAACAAATATTTACTCATATCAGGGATATCACCAAAATGCGAAGCCACGTCACCCAGACCAGGGCCAAGGTTATTTAGGCACGCAGCGGTCGCAGAAAAAGCCGTCATATTATCCAGCCCGGTCATAATCAGCAGCAGCATAATAATCACAAACACCAAGGCATAGGCAGCGAAAAAGCCCCATACCGCCTCAACCACCCGGTCTGGCACCGCCCGCCGCCCCAGCTTAATGCTGTAGATGGCCCGCGGATGCACCAGCCGGTTTAGCTCGCGCTTGCCCTGCAAGAACAGCAATAACACCCGCACCACTTTCATACCACCACCGGTCGAGCCGGCACAGCCGCCAATAAAACTGGAGAAAATTAACAGGATCGGCAAATACAAGGGCCAGTAAGCAAAACCGCCTGTGGCAAAGCCTGCGGTGGTAGATATAGAAACGGCCTGAAACAGACCATGATCAAAGGCTTCCCAGGTGGTGTCATACACCTGGCTGCGCAGCAAACCAATAAAAATCAGCACAACCAGCGAGCCCTGAATAAACAAAAAAGCCCGCAGCTCGGGATCACGCCAGTAGGTCAGAATATTTTTACCACGCATGGCTGCAAAGTGCAGCGGGTAATTGATGGCACTGAGGAGCAGAAACACCACACAGATAATATTAATGGCACTACTGTTGAAGTGACCAATACTGGCATCGTAGGTCGAGAAACCGCCTATAGCGACGGTGGAAAAAGAATGACCCACCGCATCAAACCAGCCCATCCCCGCCAGACGATAAGCCAAAGCACAGGTCAGCGTCAGCACCACATAAATCAACCACAGATGTTTGGCGGTATCGGCAATGCGCGGTGTGACTTTGTTGTCTTTGACCGGCCCCGGGGTTTCCGCTTTGTACAACTGCATGCCGCCAACACCCAGCATCGGCAGAATTGCTACCGCCAACACGATGATCCCCATGCCGCCCAGCCATTGCAGTTGCTGGCGGTAAAACAAAATGGCTTTTGGCAGGGTTTCAATACCGGTAAGTACGGTGGCTCCGGTGGTGGTGAGCCCGGAAAAGGCTTCAAAGGTAGCATCGGCCAGGTTCATGCCGGTTTCTGACGATAAATAGAGCGGTAAGGTACCAACAGCCCCTAACACCAGCCAAAACATCACTACAATCAAAAAGCCGTCGCGTACTTTCAAATCACGCTGATAGCTGCGGTTGGGGTACCAGATCAACAAACCAACGCTGACACAGATCACAAAAGACAGCAGAAAAGGAACACCAGCGCCATCCTGATACCAAAGCGATACCAGGGCTGGCGGCAGCATGCTGGCGCTGAACACAGCGACCAGCAACCCCAGAATGCGGATAATGGAGCGATATTGCATAGTTCCCCGAACTGGCAGAGCGCCAGACGACTACCTGCCGGTTAATCCAGCTGCAGTTCCCTGGTCATATTTTCATTGCGCTCCCGGTGTACGATGACATTGTCTTCGATCCGGATGCCACCAAATGGCTTAAAGGCCTGAATTTTATCCCAGTTTAGCAGCTTTTTCTGTGCATCAGGCAGCTCATCCAGTAAGGAATCAATAAAATACAACCCCGGCTCTATGGTGTAGACCATCGACGGCTCGATCAAACGGGTACAGCGTAAAAACGGATGCTGCTCTGGTGGCGGCAGATGGGTACCGCGCTCATCCAGCATAAAGCCACCGACATCGTGCACCTGCAAGCCAAGATGGTGCCCTAAACCATGCGGGAAGAAAGCCCGGGTAATGTGTTGCTCCACCATGGCCTCAGCCCCCAACCGGACAAAATCAAAATCCGCCAGCACTTCAGCAATTAACCGATGCGTTTGCAAATGCAACTCGCTGTATTTGATACCAGGTTTCAGGCCATCAACCATCTGCAGCGTAATGGCATCAACCCGTTTGATCAGCTCTGCAAACTCGTGGCCGCGATCAAAACTGTAGGTGCGGGTGATATCGGCGGCATAGCCATGAAACTCGGCCCCGGCATCGATCAGAAAACTGTGATGCTGCACTGGCTTTTGTCGCTCCAGCGCCGTGTAGTGCAAAATAGCGCAGTGTTGATTCAGTGCCACAATATTGCCGTAAGGCACCTCGTTTTCCGTCTGACCAACAGCCGAGAGGTAAGCCAACTGAATATCAAACTCTGAGCCGCCGGCATAAAAGGCTGCTTTGGCAGCCTTGTGGCCCGCCACCGCCATGCGGTTGGCCTGGCGCAGGCACTGCAACTCGTACTCAGTTTTATAAGCGCGGTGGTAATGCAGAAAGTTCAGCACTGGCTCCGGGTTGATTTCACTAAAGCCTAATGCCTGGGCAACTTCCAGGTACTCACCTAAATACGCCAGCCGCTCTTTATCGTACGGCAGCAATTGTTCGACCTGGTTGGCTTTTTCCAGCAATTGAATATCAAAATGCTCAGCCCAAAAATCCCCTGGCACATCCGGTACTTTGTGCCAGAAGTCTTTTGGCCGGTAAAAAATCAATTTTGGTTTATTGACGCCATCCACCTGCAGCCAGCAGTGCGGGTTATCCACCACAGGCAACCAGGCCTTGAAGTGCGGATTGGCTTTAAACGGATAATCCATGTCATCGAGAAATTTACGCTTGGTCTGGCCAGAGTGAATCACCAGGCCATCCAGGTTTTCCCGCTCCAGCAATTGGCGGGTCCGCTGCTGCAATACCTGAATATGGTTGGCGTAGCTTGCAGGATCAATTACCGTCATAGCATCCTTCTTGTGATAGTGGGTACAAAATACGATGCTTCATAATAGCATCAATCCTGCGGCTGCCCAATCCGCATCCCTAGTAAGGGAGCAAACACATCCACCGGTTGATCCATGCGGATATTGTAAATCTGGTAATACGCCATTACAGCTTTGACGTACTCGCGGGTTTCCCGAAACGGAATGGTTTCAATCCAGATATCCGCCGGCACCGCCTCATCTTTCGGGATCCACTGCCGAACTCGGCCATAACCGGCATTGTAGGATGCGGTGGCGATCAGCAGGTTGCCATCGTTACGACGCATCAGGTAATTCAGGTAGTTGGTACCGTAATCAATGTTGGTGATAGGATTGTACAGTTGGCCCAGCTGCACCGGCTGGCGTGCAATGTAGTTGGCGGTATCCGGCATAATCTGCATCAGGCCGCGGGCACCAACCGGTGAATTGGCATCCACCATAAAGGAGCTTTCACGCCGGGTAATCGCCATGGCCCAGGCTGGGTCGACTTCGGCTTTACCGGCAAATTCCGCCATTTCTTCTTTAAAGGCCAATGGGAAACGCAGCTCAATATCATCCCAAAAACCAACATCGGCCAAAGAGAAAATCGATCGTTCATACCACTGCATCTGCGCCGCTAAACGAGCTGAAGCCAGCTTGGTTTGCTCATCGGCGGTGCGCTGTAAATGATTCCACTCACGCCGGGCTTCCGTCATCCGGCCCAGTGCCAGCCACTCCTGCGCACGCTGCACCGAAGGGTGTCCCCCCAGCTCAGCTACTTCGCCGTCGGTCACCGGCACTGGCCGGTGCGATAAGCTGGGAGGAAGTCCCAAACGCGAAGCTGCCATAAAACCATAATAGTTGCGCCGCTGCGCCAGTTCATGCCACAGCACATCGGCTTGCGTTTGCTGACCTTGCTGTTCCAACGCCCGCGCCAGCCAGTATTGCCAGGCGGCACTTTGCTGCAGCTCATGAGGCATGCTTTCTATCAATTGCTGTACCCGAGGCCAGTCCTGCTGCTTTAACACATGGGCAATGCGCCAGTGTGCCAGGGTATCATCCATATGTTCAACCGGCACTTGCACCATCCAGGCATCGGCTCGCTCATCACCACGGCTCGCCAGGGCCACCGCAAAGGCTCGGATCACCATCTGCCGCTGTCCTTCAGTAAAATGAGGATCTTCGGCAAAACGCTGCCAGGTGCTCAGGGCCTGATCCGGATTACGCCAGATCAAGCGTCGCAAGCCATAGGCCAATACTTCCCGTTCGCGTGGATCGCGACGGGGAAAAAAATTGCTCTGTGCCACCACGGCAGGGTTGCGCCTGGCCCGGATCCATAAATCCACCAGATACTGATCACGCGCCGGCATCAGGCCGCGCAAATAAGGCAATAAATTGGCCTGACCGCCATCAGCTACCTTGCCAACCCGCTGCCAGATCACTTCAGGGGTCATCTGACCCGCATCACGCCAGCGGCTAAACAGGGGATCGCAGGCTCTGGGCTGCGACACCCCGACCGTCCAGAGCTCACGCACCTCTGGCCAAATCTGCGCTGGCGCTTCTTTTTCCAGCCGGAAACGCAATGCATGGCAGTGCAACTCGGCATCCTGGGTAGGACGGTAATTGGCTAAAAACAACTCAGCTGAGCGGCGCTGCGCCAGATAAAGCAACCAGCGCTTGCGCAGAGGCCAGTCCATCGGTGACCCCTGATGGCGGGTTAAAAAACGCTCGATGGCATCGCTGGCAGATAAACGTCCTTCCAGCCAGCGTTGCTCCAGATAAGGTTGCAATGGGTAGTCGGCCAGCTGCTCGAGCCACTGTTCGGCTTGTGCTTTGTTGGTTGAACCGATCCGTAACTCGGCATGCAGAAACTGTTCGCGCTGCTGACTGAGCAATAAAGCTTCTTCGTTAACGGGTTCGTCCGCACAAAGCCAAACTGGCAATGCCAGCATGACCCCGAGAATCACCCACCATCCTGCCGGCTGTTTTATCGAACGCTTTAGCATGCTTTCAATCCATTTCCTGCCTATAGTTAGTAGCATTGTCGTGAAAACACAGATGGAACAGCAAAAATCAAACACCTGTTTAAAAAATAGTTGAATTTTCCAGCCATCCACGACACACTGAAAGGAACGCTATCTCATCGTACCAGTTAGCGCGTGACCCTACGCAACATGACCTGACTTTAAGGGAGACCATGCATGATGTATCAAAGTCCACGCATTACCGTCGAACAACTCGCAGACGGCATTGCCAAGTTTACCTTCAATGCCGAAGGCTCCGTCAACAAGTTCGACCAACAAACCTTAGCAGATTGCAAGGCTGCTTTGGAACAGCTGCAGCAAGATAAATCCGTCACAGGTGTGCTTTTCAGCAGTAGCAAGGACAACTTTATCGTTGGCGCGGATATTACTGAATTTCTGCCCATCTTCCAGCGTGACGAGCAAGAGCTGGTGCCCTGGATCAAGCAAGCATCGGATGTGTTCGATTTGTGCGAAGACTTACCGGTTCCAACCGTGGTCGCTATCCGCGGCTTTGCGCTGGGCGGCGGCTGTGAGTGGACTCTGGCCTGTGATTACCGGGTCGGTGACAGCAGCACCAAAATTGGCCTGCCGGAGGTCAAACTGGGCCTGATGCCTGGTTTTGGCGGTACCGTGCGTTTGCCGCGCATCATTGGTGCCGACAATGCGATGGAGTGGATCACCACCGGCAAAGATCGCAATGCGGTCAAAGCCCAGCAGGAAGGCTTAATTGATGCCGTCACCTCGCCGGAGAAGCTGGAAGCAGTAGCATTGTCCATGTTGCAGGATGCCATCGCCGGCAAACTGGACTGGCAGCAAAAACGTGCGGTCAAGCTGCAGCCGCTGAAACTGAACAAAACCGAAGCCACCATGAGTTTCAGCACTGCCAAAGGCATGGTGTTTGCCACCGCCGGTAAGCATTACCCGGCGCCGATGGTCGCAGTACAAACCATTGAGGCGGCTGCAGGGCTGGACCGTGCCGGTGCCATGGCACTGGAGAATCAGGGCTTTGCCAAACTGGCCAAAACCGATTCAGCCACTGCTCAGATTGGTCTGTTCTTAAACGATCAGCTGATCAAAGGCAAAGCGAAAAAAGCTGCCAAAACAGCCAGCAAAGCGGTCAACAAAGCCGCCGTACTGGGTGCCGGCATCATGGGTGGCGGTATTGCTTACCAGTCGGCCAGTAAAGGCGTGCCAGCAGTGATGAAAGATATCAATCAGCAGGCGCTGGAGCTCGGTATGGGCGAAGCGACCAAACTGCTCGCCAAGCAAGTCGAGCGCGGACGCTTGGACGCTGTCGGCATGGCCAAAGTCATCGCCAGCATTACGCCGTCACTGAGCTATGACAGCGTCAAAGACGCCGATATCGTGGTAGAAGCCGTGGTGGAAAACCCGAAAATCAAAGGCGCCGTGTTAAAAGAAACCGAAGCCTTGCTGAGCGACGATGCCATTTTAACCTCCAATACCTCGACCATTTCCATCAATTCGCTGGCTGAAAACCTGAGCCGGCCACAGAACTTCTGTGGCATGCACTTCTTCAACCCGGTGCACCGGATGCCATTGGTAGAAGTGATCCGTGGCAAAGATACCTCGGAAGAAACCGTGGCTGCTGTGGTGGCGTATGCTGCCAAAATGGGCAAGTCGCCGATTGTGGTCAATGACTGCCCGGGCTTTTTCGTCAACCGGGTGCTGTTTCCCTACTTCGCCGGCTTTAGCAAGCTGGTGCTGGATGGTGCCGACTTCACCCAAATCGACAAGGTGATGGAAAAGCAGTTCGGCTGGCCGATGGGCCCGGCGTATTTGCTGGATGTGGTGGGACTGGACACCGCCTTCCATTGCACCGATGTCATGGCCGCTGGTTTCCCAACCCGGATGGCCAAGCTCGACAATGATCCGGTCGCCGCCATGTACCAGGCCAACCGCTACGGCCAGAAAAACGGTTTTGGTTTTTATGCTTACAGCAAAGATGCCAAAGGCAAGCCGAAAAAAGCGGTGGATGACGCCAGCCGTGAACTACTGGCCGGCATTTGCCACAACGCCACCGAGTTTAGCGCCGAAGACATCATTGCCCGCACCATGGTGCCCATGATCAACGAAACCATTCGCTGTCTGGAAGAAGGCATCGTTGCCAGTGCCGCTGAGGCCGATATGGGTCTGATTTATGGCCTGGGCTTCCCGCCCTTCCGCGGTGGTCCGTTACGCTACGTCGATACCCTGGGTCTGGCCAATTTCGTTGCTCTGGCCGACAAGTACGCCCATCTGGGTGAGATTTACCAGGTTACCGATAAAACCCGCGCCATGGCCGCTGATGGCCAGCGTTTCTTCCCGGTCTAAGCGCAGGAGTCAAACAGATGAAAAACGCCGTAATTGTTGATTGCATCCGCACCCCGATGGGCCGTTCGAAAAACGGCATCTACCGCAATATCCGTGCTGAGTCGTTATCAGCCCATGTGATGGCCTCCTTGCTAGCGCGTAACCCGCAGCTGGATGCCAGCGAGATTGATGACATCATCTGGGGCTGTGTGCAACAAACCCTGGAGCAAGGCTTTAACGTTGCCCGCAATGCTTCCTTGCTGGCTGGCATTCCGCACTCGGTCCCTGCCGCCACCATCAACCGCTTGTGTGGCTCCTCCATGCAGGCGCTGCACGATGCGGTTAAATCCATTCAAACCGGCATGGGTGAGGTGTACCTGATTGGTGGTGTTGAGCACATGGGCCATGTGCCGATGAATCATGGGGTGGACTTTCACCCGGCCTTAGCTACCTCGGTGGCCAAAGCTGCGGGCATGATGGGGCTGACCGCCGAATTGCTGGGTAAGATGCATGGCATCAGCCGGCAGCAGCAGGATGAGTTTGCCGCCCGCTCACACCGGCTGGCGCATGAAGCCACTTTGCAAGGCCGTTTTAAAAACGAAATCATCCCTACCGAAGGCCACGATGCCGATGGCGCTTTGCGGGTGTTCGATACCGACGAAGTGATCCGGCCGGAAACCACAGTAGAAGGTTTAAGCCAGCTGCGGCCGGTGTTCGATCCGGCTAATGGTACCGTCACGGCCGGCAGCTCGTCTGCCCTGTCCGATGGTGCTTCCGGCATGCTGGTGATGAGCGAAGACAAAGCCAAGGCGCTGGGCCTGCCGATCCGTGCTTATGTCCGCGGTATGGGCGTGGCCGGCTGCGATCCCTCCATTATGGGCTATGGTCCGGTGCCAGCGTCGAAAAAAGCGCTGAAGATGGCCGGTGTCAGCATCAGCGACATCGACTACGCAGAGCTGAACGAAGCCTTTGCCGCTCAGGCCTTGCCGGTGATGAAGGATTTGGGCCTGCTGGAAGTCGCCGAGCAGAAAGTGAACCTCAATGGCGGCGCCATTGCTTTGGGACACCCGCTGGGTTGTTCCGGCTCCCGCATCAGCACCACCTTGCTGAATGTGATGGAAGCTAAAGGCGGTAAATACGGCCTGGCGACCATGTGCATTGGCCTGGGTCAGGGCATTGCTACCGTGTTTGAACGGCCTTAAGCTGGCAGCAACACAATCGATACCATAGAATAAGGGCCTGCGGGCCCTTTTCTTATACTGGAAAAACAGCTGTGAAAGGGGTTGTTATTCAGCTTTGATGCCACTATTAATCCAGAGTCTTTAGCATGGAGTCATGATGCAACCAATATTTGATAATCCAACACAAACTCTGGATGCCCTGGGGCTGCGCTGCCCGGAGCCGGTGATGATGACCCGGCTGGCTATCCGTAAAATGGCGGTAGGAGAAACCTTGTTGATTATCGCCGACGATCCGGCGACGACACGGGATATCCCCAGTTTTTGCCGCTTTATGGACCACCAGTTGCTTGCCAGCGATACCACCGAGTTGCCCTATCGGTATCTGGTAAAAAAAGGAACTTAAAATGCTTTGGCCCTACATCAAAAACTCACGTACCATTCAATCGCTACTTTTTCTTAGCATCCTATTGCTGGTTTTCTGGCAAGGTTACTATGTATTATTGCTGATGGTGTTGTTTGCCGTTGTCGAAGGTTTAACCGCCTTTTATGTTCAACGCAATACCACCGAATGGACCGATATCCGCGATATTCAGGCGCTGCTTGCCATCGACAAAGACGGCAAACTTCGCGTCGGTATGGAGCAGGCAACCCATCCTGAGTCTGTCAAAGCTCTGTTAAAACGTGATAAAAAATACGGCTACCTGCAAATCACCCTGAACCACCATGGCCCTTTGCGTTACCGTTTCCCTTTGCAGCAGCTGGAGCCCTTGCAGCAATGGCTGCACACAGAGCTGCCAGATCTTCAGCTTGAGCATCAGTTACGCCGCTAAGATGAGCGAGCCTTAGGGCATCCTGATTATTTTGTGCTAGCCTCAAAGCATCCACGGATTTTGAGGCAGCTTTTTTGACGCCAGCTCTGCCTGCCAATGGCCACAAACAAGCACAGCACATAGATGCACGGCGCCGTCATCATATTCTGGTATTTGTCAGTTACATTACCAGTCTGGTGATGTTTTTTTATGGTGTCCGAAGCCTGAATCAGGATTCTCTGCTACTGCCACTGATCCTCTTTGCTACTGGTGGCTGTTTTTTACTCAATGTCCTGCTGTATCACTTCAGTCAACAACTCAATCGCGCCTGTATCATCGAAGCAATGCTGGTGGGCACTTTTGTACTAAGCCTGGTTTATCAGGGTGGCTACAACAACACAGCGCTCTACTGGGTATTTCCTTTTCCAGCCATCTTGTTTGGTTTGTTGGGCGTCCGCAATGCACTGGTTGGCAATGCCATGCTTTTGCTGATGCTGGGGGTGATGCTGTTTACCCCAGATCTGATTCAGGCAGAGTACAAAGAGGCTGAAACCAGTCGTTTCCTCGCTTCCCTGGTAATCGTGATCACTGTGTGCTGGATCAACGATCATTACCGGGAACGCAGCCATGCTGCAATGGAGCACCTGCAACACAGCAAAGAGCTGCAGGCCAATACCGACGCCTTAACCGGCCTGGCCAACCGGCGCTTTCTGGATTCCAGCCTGATCCCGGCACTGGAGCAGCAAAGCGATGAGCTACTGCCGCTGGCTGTCATTATGTGCGACCTGGATCACTTCAAACAGCTGAATGATCAATTCGGTCATGATGTGGGTGATGAAGTGTTAAAAGCAGTCGCAAACGTCTTTCGCCAAAACTTGCGACAGCAGGATATTGCCTGCCGTTTTGGTGGCGAAGAGTTCTTACTGATCCTGCCTCATACCACGACCGCCGATGCCCGCTTAGTGGCTGAAAAAATACGGCTACAACTTAGCAAAGAGCACCTGAGCACTGCGGCAGCAAACCACCAGCTTACTGCCAGTTTTGGAGTAGCCGGCTGCGACGAAACGATGGCTTTTTATGATGCAGTCAAAATAGCCGATCAGCAGCTTTATCAGGCCAAGCATCAGGGGCGCAATCAGGTCTGCGGCTAATCTGCTTCTCCGACCAGCATGAAAGCCGAGCTGCTGGTTGTCGCTGAAAGCCCACTGGCTAATTTTAAAGTACTCTACGGTACCCGCCCTTTCCGGCGGGATGAGCACAACCAATACGCACTTAAGGTGTTCGCTACACCATCAAGGATGACATTAGCTATGATGCACAGCCCCCACAGGCCGATGTGTGAGCCATGGTTGAGCAAGTACAGCTGCAAAGCAAAGCCTTAGCGCCACCGCTTTTCCTGCCCTCAGGCAGCCCCACCTCTTTTGGGCTGCTCAACACCTTACCTGTTTCTGTCAGTGCTGAATGGCTTTATACTCTCTACAGCTTGTGCCAGAATAAGATTTTCAGTAGGAATCAGTATGCAGCTTTCAACTCAGGATTTGGATATTTTGCTGGCCGAGCCTTCGGATGTGCAGCGCAAAATTATCCGGCAAAAACTTAAAGCCGAAGAGGTTCATCAGGTGGCTGAAGCGGCCAGTTTGCAGCAAGCCATTACCGCCATTCGCCAGCATCGCCCGGATGCTATTGCCAGTGCGCTGCACTTTGCCGATGGCACCGCACTGGAACTATTGCAGCAACTAAAAACCGAACCCGCTACCGCTGATATTCCGTTCTTGCTGGTTTCCAGTGAAACCCGTAAAGAACAACTGGAAGCCTTTAAGCAATCCGGTGTTATTGCCATTTTGCCCAAACCTTTTGATGCTGAGCAGCTGGGTAAAGCACTGAACGCCGCCATCGACTACATCAGCCCTTCGGAGTTGGAACTGGATTTGTTCGATGTGCAGGATGTGCGGGTACTGATTGTTGATGACAGCCGTTTGGCACGTAACCATATTCGCCGGGTACTGCAAAACCTGGGCATGCAGCATATTATTGATGCCGACGATGGCCAGCAGGCCATCGGCCTGTTGCAGCAGCAGATGGTTGATTTGGTGGTCACCGATTACAATATGCCGGAAGTGAATGGTGAAGAACTGACCCGCTTTATCCGCGAACACAGTACCTTATCGCATATCCCCATCCTGATGGTCACCAGCGAAGCCAACGATGCCCACCTGGCCAATATCGCGCAAAGTGGCATCAATGCGCTGTGCGATAAGCCTTTTGAGCCCGCGGCGGTGAAAGAGTTGTTGTATCGTATTTTAGGTCAGGACTGAGCAGCGTATCATCGAATATAAAAACGCCAGCATAAGCGCTGGCGTTTTTTATGTTGCTAGCAACGATTAGCTTTGCAGCAAGGAGATATCGGCTACCTGCAAGAACAGCTCGCGCAGTTGCTTCAACAGTGCCTGGCGGTTCGCCCGAACGGCCATATCCTCGGCATTCACCATCACCCCATCAAAGAAGCTGTCGATAGCTGCACGCATTGCGGCCAGATGAGCCAGGCCATCACTGTAGGAGGGCGCAGTAGCCTGGTACTGCTGCTCAGCCTGGATGGCCTGATACAGCGCCTGCTCTGCCGCTTCTGTCAGCAGCTCCGGCTGCACCGTATCAGCAATAGCGCCATCCACTTTCGCCAGGATATTGGCAACCCGTTTATTGGCTGCTGCCAGTGCTTCAGCCGCATCCAGCTTGCGGAAGGCAGCTACTGCTTTTACCCGGCGATCAAAATCAGCAGGCGTGGTAGGCCGACGAGCCAGCACCGCCTGGATCACATCGACCGCATAGCCCTGCTCCTGATACCAGCTACGGAAGCGTCCCAACAGAAAATCCAATACCTGCTCAGCCACATCCTGTTGCGTCAGTTTGTCACCAAAGCTTTGCTTGCTGGCTTCGATCAAATCAACCAGATCAACCGGCAGCTCTTTTTCCACCAGAATACGCAGGGCCCCTATCGCCGCCCGGCGCAGTGCGAACGGATCCTTATCGCCTTTAGGTGCCTGACCAATGCCAAAGATCCCAACCAGCGTATCCAGCTTATCGGCAATGGCCACCGCACAGCTTTCCAACTGGGTTGGCAAGCTGTCACCAGCAAAACGTGGCATGTACTGCTCATTCAGCGCCAGGGCCACAGCTTCGGTTTCACCATCCAGCCGGGCATAATGCATGCCCATAATGCCCTGCACTTCCGGAAACTCACCGACCATATTGCTCATTAAATCCGTCTTTGACAGCAGGCCAGCCCGGCTGGCTGCAGCCACATCAGCACCTATGGTGTTGGCGACCCAGCCAGCTAACTGACTGATACGTTCGGACTTTTCAGCCAAAGTACCCAATTGCTGCTGGAACAATACCGTCTGTAAACTAGGCAAGCGATCGATCAGTTTGGTTTTCTGATCGGTGACAAAGAAAAACTCGGCATCGGCCAAACGTGGCCGCACCACTTTTTCGTTACCCTCGATAATTTGCTGTGGATCCTTACTGCGGATATTGCTAATAAAAATAAATTGATTCAATAAGTTACCAGATTCATCCTGCAACGGAATGTATTTCTGGTTGTCTTTCATGGTAGAAATCAATGGCTCAGCCGGTACCGCCAGGAAACGCTGCTCAAAGCTGCCCACCAACAACTCGGGCCACTCGACCAAAGCAGTAATTTCATCCAGCAAGGGCTGATCCAATAAAGGAACCGCCTTCAGCTCCTTGGCTTTACTAGCCACTGCATCGGCAATCAGCTGTTGCCGTTCAGCAAAGTCGGCCACCACAAAAGCAGCTTTTAGCTTAGGCAAATAATCATCCGCATGCTGGAAGCTGACCTTCTCCGGTGCATGAAAGCGATGGCCATAGCTCTGGCGGCCGGCCTCACGCCCTAGAATGGTCGCAGGAACCACCTCAGTACCATACAGCATCACCACGGTATGCACCGGGCGAATAAACAGAGCATCGGAATTGCCCCAGCGCATCGGCTTGGCAATTGGCAGTTTATGCAGCGCTGATTTCACCACATCCGGCAGCAGTTGTCGGCTATCGCTGCCCGGTTGCTGTTGCTTGTACAGCAGCCAGGCACCTTTATCGGTTTCCAGTCGTTCGGCCTCAGACACTTCAATGCCCAGACCTCTGGCCCAGCCTGCGGCTGCTTTGCTGGGGTTACCACCGGCATCAAAGGCAGCACTGAGCGCCGGCCCACGCTTCTCAACCAGCTTATCGGCTTGTTTGGCCTGCAACTGATTGACCCGAACGGCCAGCCGGCGTGGTGCTGCGTACCAGCTTATCTCTGCATGCGCTAACTCCAGCGCTGCCAGCTCGGCCTGAATATTGTCGGCAAAAGTGGTAGCCAGTGTTTTCAGTGCCTTCGGTGGTAACTCTTCGGTACCAATTTCAACCAAAAAATCCTGCGCCATTACGATGCCTCCTGCGCTGAGGTTTTACATAGCGGAAAGCCAAGCGCTTCCCGGGCGGCGTAGTAGGCTTCGGCACAGGCTTTAGCCAGAGTACGTACCCGCAAAATGTAACGCTGACGCTCTGTCACCGAAATGGCATGGCGCGCATCCAGCATATTGAAAGCATGCGACGCTTTCATCACTTTCTCGTAAGCGGGCAATGGCAGCCCTTGCTCAATCAGGTAGTGGCTTTCTTTTTCGCACTGATCAAACAGCGCAAACAAAGCCGGTACATCGGCATGCTCAAAGTTATAGCGTGACTGCTCCACTTCATTCTGGTGGAACACATCGCCGTAGCTTACTTTACCAAGCGGGCCATCGGCCCACACCAGATCGTAGATACTGTCCACGCCCTGAATGTACATAGCAAGACGTTCCAGGCCATAGGTGATTTCACCCGATACCGGCTTGCACTCCAGGCCACCAACTTGCTGGAAATAGGTAAACTGGGTCACTTCCATACCATTCAGCCACACTTCCCAGCCCAGCCCCCAGGCGCCAAGCGTCGGTGATTCCCAGTTGTCTTCCACAAAGCGAATATCATGCACTAAGGTATCGATACCTAACTCGCGCAATGACCCCAGGTACAGCTCCTGAATATTGTCCGGCGATGGTTTAAGCAGTACCTGGAATTGATAATAGTGCTGCAAACGGTTCGGGTTTTCGCCATAACGGCCATCGGTTGGCCGGCGGCATGGCTGCACATAGGCAACATTGGTTGGCTCAGGGCCCAAAGAACGTAAAAAGGTCATCGGGTGAAAGGTACCCGCGCCCACTTCCAAATCCAATGGTTGCACGATGACACAGCCCTGGCGCGCCCAGTAATCCTGCAAGGCCAGGATCAGGCCCTGAAAGGTATTCAAGTCATACTTTTGCATGGGTGTTGTATTCCATCTATGTAAAAAGGGGCAGGCAGATGCTAGCCCCTTTTGGGTTCGTTTCGTCAATCGCTTACCAGACCTAGACGTCCAGGTTGGCGACCCGCAGCGCATTCTCTTCAATAAATGCCCGGCGCGGCTCAACATGATCGCCCATCAGAGTCGAGAATAACTGATCAGCGCCAATGGCATCTTCGATGGTGACCTGCAGCATACGACGGGTGTTTGGATCCATAGTGGTTTCCCACAACTGATCCGGGTTCATCTCACCCAATCCTTTGTAGCGCTGAATATAAAGGCCTTTTTTCGACTCGCTCATCAACCACTCCAGCGCCTCTTTAAAGCTGCTTACCGGCTTGGTTTTCTCACCACGACGCACATAAGCGCCCTCTTCCATCAGATCGCGGATTTCATTACCAAGAGCGGCAATGCTCTGGTAATCGCGAGAACTGATAAAGTCATGGTGCAGGACATAATCGTATTCGATACCATGTTGGCGCACGGTGATTTTAGGCAAGAATAAGTGGCGCTCACGGTCTTCATGCACCTGATGCACATAGCTGGTGCCATTGCCTTCCTGTGCTTGCAGTTGCTCTACCAGGTTTTTCACCCAGCCACTAACAAAATCGTGATCTTTACACTGTTCCACACTAAGGGCTGGTACATAAATCAGCTCATGCAGTAGCAGGTAAGGAATTTTCCGTGCCAACCGATCCAACGTATCCATCACTTTATGGTATTGACGGACCAGGGTTTCCAACTGGGCACCACCAATGCCCGGAGCGTTTTCATTGACATGCAAACTGGCCTCATTCAGGGCCAAGGTGGTCAGAAACTCGATGCGGGCTGCTTCATCTTTCAGGTACTGTTCCTGCTTGCCTTTTTTCACCTTATACAGTGGCGGCTGAGCAATGTAGATGTAGCCTTTTTCGATTAACTCTGGCATTTGCCGGTAGAAAAAGGTCAATAACAAGGTACGGATGTGCGAACCATCAACGTCCGCATCCGTCATCAAAATGATGCTGTGGTAGCGAATTTTATCCGGATTGTACTCTTCGCGGCCAATGCCGCAGCCAAGCGCCGTAATCAGGGTACCCACCTCCTGTGAAGACAGCATTTTGTCAAAGCGGGCTTTCTCTACGTTCAGGATTTTACCTTTCAGTGGCAAAATCGCCTGATTCTTACGGTTACGGCCTTGTTTGGCAGAACCACCGGCCGAGTCACCCTCCACGATGTACAATTCGGATAAAGCAGGATCTTTTTCCTGACAGTCCGCCAGCTTACCAGGTAAGCCAGCGATATCCAGCGCACCTTTGCGACGGGTCATTTCACGCGCTTTGCGGGCAGCTTCACGGGCACGGGCTGCATCGACAATCTTAGTAACAATAATTTTTGCATCGTTCGGGCTTTCCAGCAGATACTCGTTCAGCCGCTCATGCATCGCACTCTCTACCGCTGATTTCACTTCTGATGAAACCAGTTTGTCTTTGGTTTGCGAGCTGAACTTTGGATCCGGTACCTTGACACTGATCACTGCCGTTAAACCTTCACGGGCATCATCACCAGACGCTGCCACCTTCATTTTCTTGGCGTAGCCTTCCTGATCGATGTAGGTATTCAGCACCCGGGTCAATGCTGAGCGGAAGCCAGCCAAATGGGTACCACCATCACGCTGCGGAATATTGTTGGTAAAGCAGAAGATATTTTCCTGGTAGCTGTCATTCCATTGCATGGCGACTTCAACCGAAATACCATCTTCCCGCTCCTGAGTGAAAGTAAACACCTTGGGGTGAATGGCTGTTTTATTTTGATTGAGGTAAGCGACAAAAGCCTGGATACCGCCTTCATACTTAAAGTGATCGCGTTTGTCGGTACGCTCATCGGTCAAAATAATGCTGACACCAGAGTTGAGGAACGACAACTCACGTAGCCGTTTCGCCAGAATATCGTAATGATAGTTAATATCGGTAAACACAGTTGGGCTTGGCCAGAAGCGTATTTCGGTGCCGCTGTCTTCAGTCTCACCAATCACGCTTAATGGCGCTTGTGGCACACCCAGGTGGTATTCTTGCTCAAATACCTGGCCCTTGCGACGGATGGTCAATGCTAGTTTATCAGACAGCGCATTCACCACCGAGACACCTACACCATGCAAGCCACCGGAAACTTTGTACGAGTTGTCGTCAAACTTACCGCCGGCATGCAACACCGTCATGATAACTTCCGCGGCTGAGACACCTTCTTCGTGCATATCGGTTGGAATACCCCGACCATTATCACGCACAGATACTGAGTTATCGCTGTAGATAGTGACCCAGATATCACTGCAATGCCCAGCCAGTGCTTCGTCAATGGAGTTGTCCACCACCTCGAATACCATATGATGCAAACCTGAGCCATCATCGGTATCACCGATGTACATGCCAGGGCGTTTACGAACTGCATCCAGTCCTTTTAATACTTTGATACTCGATGAATCATAATCATGTTCGGCCATATTCGTCTGTCCGTGCTGTCAATGTCCCATGTTCCACGTGAAACACCGCTGTTGTAGCCGGCGGCATTAAATGCAAAACTGGTTCAGGTTCAATTGCGGTTACAAAAACCTGTGAGTTAATCGTTTTAAGTAATTGGAACACTTGCTGCATAGAATCTGCGTCCAGCTCTGAAGCCAGATCATCAATCAACAAGATAGGTTGCTTTTGTGCAACTGCACCAATTACGTTGCTTTGAGCAATTTTGAGTGCAAATAATAGCATCTTTAGCTGCCCACGTGATAACACTTCTTCCGCGGGTTGCTGCTCGACTTTGATGCGTAAATCGGCTTTTTGGGGGCCAGCTTGTGTAAACCCCATTTTCACATCCGTTGCCCTGTTCTGTTGCAACAGCTCTGCCAGGTTTAGCTGTTGATTCCAGCCCGGATAAAACTGCAGCTGAACATTACTCAGCAATGGATGATCCGATACTTGCTGTTGAAACTCGGCATTTAGTTGCTGCAAGTACTCTTGCCTTAATGCAGTAATGGTCTCAGCACTTTGGCAAAATAAATTGTCCCAATAGCGAAACTGTTCTGCTGTTGCACCTTGCTTCAGTAACGCATTTCGTTGTTTATTGGCTTTACTAAAAAGCTGCCAATGCTGATAAAAGGAAGGTTCCACGTGGAACAATCCCATATCAAAGAAATGCCTCCGCTCTTTAGGACCACCAAAGAAAATTCGAAAACTATCCGGGGTAATTAATTGTACCGGCAGCAAGTGAGCAATATCCGCCAATCGCTTCGCGGTATCGCCATTTAAACGCAGGGTCAACTCACCTTGTCTGGTTCGTTGCATGCCAACCGAATTTAACTGCTCCGCCTGCAAGATTTTGGCATGGACCACACTGAGTTCCGCTTCAAAGCGAATCATCCGTTGCAGTCGAGCAGTACGAAACGAACGACCATGTGCTAAAAAATAAATAGCCTCCAGCAAACTGGTTTTGCCACTGCCATTGGCACCACAGATCAAATTAAAACCAGTGGCAGGTTGAAACTGCTGGCTAACAAAGTTACGAAAGTCAGTAACCGATAACAGTTGTATCGACATGTAAGCCTTAAAGACGCATTGGCATTACGACGTAGGAAGCCTGAGCGTTGCCAACACCTTCGATCAATACACTGGAGTTGCTGTCACTTAAGTGCAGCACTACCAGATCAGTATTTAAACTGTTCAATACATCCAGCACATAGCCAACATTAAAACCAATCTCAAGCACATCCCCTTGATACTCAACTTCAATCACTTCTTCAGCTTGTTCATGCTCGGGGTTATTGGCTGTGATTTGCAGCTCATTTGGAGCAAGGTTAAAACGCACACCACGGTATTTTTCGTTGGATAAAATAGAAGCCCGGGTACAAGCATCTTTTAAGACTGAGCGATGAGCAGTGACCTGCTTGGTGCTATTGCGAGGGATCACGCGCCGATAGTCCGGGAAACGACCATCAATCAACTTGCTGCTAAAACTGAAAGCAGCATCCACCAATCGAATATGATTCGAGCCCAGGCTAAGTGTCAGGCTGCCATCATCATCCGGCAATAAACGCAGCATTTCCAATACTCCCTTACGGGGAATAATCAGCTGTTGCTGCGTAGCTACCGCTTGTCCAAGCTGCAACTGGCTCATGGCCAAACGATGGCCATCGGTAGCCACAGTGCGAACCAGTTGTTGATCAACCTCAAACAACAACCCATTCAGATAATAACGCACATCCTGGTTAGCCATGGAAAAGGCGGTCTCTTCCAACAAGCGCTTTAACTCGGCGCGAGACAACTGCAGGTTGACCTCACCTTGCCAACTTTCAAGATTAGGGTACTCAATGGCAGGCAAGGTAGTTAAGGTAAACTTCGCCTTACCAGAGCTGATAACAAAGTGCTCACCTACCAGGGTAAGTTCAATCTGGCAGCCATCCGGCAGGCTGCGACAGATATCAAGTAGCTTACGTGCCGGTACGGTAATACGCCCTGGCTGGTGCACCTGCGCAACAGCGACACTGGCTACCATTTCAATTTCCAGATCAGTACCCGTTAAAGACAACTGATCCTGCTGCACATCCAGCAGCACATTGGAAAGGATAGGCAGTGTGTGACGACGCTCAATGGCGCCCGAAACCATTTGCAGTGGCTTTAATAATGTTTCTTTGTCGATACTAAGGTGCATAACGGGTCCCTATTATGACGATAAGGTGCGCAGTAAATTCTGAAAATCTTCTTTGATTTCGTGCGTTTCTTCTTTTAATGACTCAATCTTGCGACAGGCATGTAGCACCGTAGTGTGATCACGACCACCGAAAGCATCACCAATTTCCGGCAAGCTGTGATTGGTCAACTCTTTTGATAGTGCCATTGCCATCTGCCTCGGGCGTGCAACCGAGCGGCTGCGGCGTTTCGACAATAAATCGGCAACACGGATTTTATAATACTCAGCCACTGTTTTTTGAATGTTCTCAATGGTTACCAGCTTATCCTGCAATGCCAGTAAATCACGTAACGCTTCACGCACAAAGTCGATGGTGATTGGCCGACCGGTGAAGTTGGCATTGGCTATCACCCGATTGAGCGCGCCTTCGAGCTCCCGAACATTGGAACGAAGTCGCTTGGCAATGAAAAAGGCCACTTCTTCCGGCAGCCGGATCTGATGCTCCTGCGCTTTTCGCATCAGGATCGCGACCCGGGTTTCCAGCTCTGGCGGCTCAATAGCAATGGTCAGCCCCCAGCCAAAGCGGCTTTTTAAGCGATCTTCTACCCCATCAATTTCTTTCGGGTAACGATCACTGGTCAGGATAATCTGCTGATTGCCTTCAAGTAGCGCATTGAAGGTGTGAAAAAACTCTTCCTGCGAACGCTCTTTGTTGGCAAAAAACTGGATGTCATCGATTAATAATGCATCTACTGAACGATAATAACGTTTAAACTCTTCAATCGCATTGTTCTGCAGGGCTTTGACCATATCCTGCACGAAGCGCTCAGAATGCATATAAATTATTTTAGCATTTTCTTTTTTTGCCAGGATCCCATTACCAACCGCATGCAATAAGTGGGTTTTACCTAAGCCGGTACCACCATAGATAAAGAGTGGGTTGTAGGCAGTGCCTGGATTATCGGCTACCTGGCTGGCAGCAGCACGGGCCAACTGGTTAGATTTACCTTCCACAAAGTTTTCAAAGGTATAACTGGCTTTAACATTGGACTTTACAATGGTCTTAGGTGCCGGCTCAGGGGGGCTAACTCTACTGGTGGTTGCAGCTGAGTTTGCTACTGCAGAGATTCGATCCGCTGCAACAGGATCTGAGTGCTGTGGCCTACTGCCAACATCAAACCGCAGCCGTGGCGCATTATCACCGCAGTAATCATGAATCAGCTCATTGATCCTAGTTAAATATTTTTCGCGAACCCAATCCAAAACAAAACGATTGGGTGCATACAGAGTTAAAGCTTCGTCTGAGCTCGCAGCCTGCAGAGGGCGGATCCACATACTGAAATGCTGTGCTGGTAACTCCTGCTGCAGCGTTTGCAGGCAATTTTTCCATACGGACTGGTACACCCTGACTCCCTGAGTTTTTTATCTAAAGCACACGATTTTGAAGAGATAAGCGTCCATTATGGTCTTAGTTATCCACAACTTCAATATTGACTTTTCATAAAAAGTTTCCAGGTTAGAATAGTCAAGGTAACCATATGAATATTAAAAAAAATAAATTTCATTACTGCCCACAAATAACCACAGGAAGCAGCCGTACCATTAGGATGATAGCGTCATTGCCGGCGCTACATTGTGCACACTTTATCCAAAAAAAATGTTACACCTGTGGAAAACATCGGATCCAACAGGATCGGAGTAGATATTATCAAGGATCGCATTGACTTTGTTGACGGGAGTACGTAAAATTCGCGCTCATTTTTATCAACTGTGTTTTGGTGTTTCACTGAGATAATACTAAAACAGAGCGACTAGCAGTATTATCTTAAGCGGACGGACAAGAATATGAGCAAAAGAACTTTTCAACCTAGCGTATTAAAGCGTAAGCGTGTGCACGGTTTCCGTGCTCGTATGGCAACTAAAAATGGCCGTCAGGTCCTGGCGCGTCGTCGTGCCAAAGGCCGTAAGCGTTTAGCTGTCTAAACTGACAGCTCATTGCTTCGTGCAAAACTTTAAATTCGGCAGGGAGTTACGTCTGCTAACTCCTGGCGAATTTAATAGCGTATTCCAACAGCCATTTCGTGCTGGTTCGCCTCTCTTTACCATCCTTTGCAGCAAAAATAACCTTGATCACCCCAGGTTAGGTCTGATTATTGCCAAAAAACGTGCTAAATTAGCCGTGGATCGCAATCGCATCAAGCGCTGTATTCGGGAAAACTTCCGATTGCAACAGCATCGCCTGCCCGCCATTGATCTGGTAGTGATGGTAAAAGGCCCGATCTCAGACACTGAGAACCAAGAACTTAGCAAGCAACTGGAGCGGTTATGGAACAAAATCTGTCGCCATTACAGCGTCTAGCTTTAGCCTTGCTGCATGGTTATCAAAAGCTGATTAGTCCGCTATTTGGACCTAGTTGTCGGTTTCATCCCAGTTGCTCCCACTACGCCATTGAGGCCATCACCCGCTTTGGGGTGCTCAAAGGGACTTGGTTAGCAGCGAAACGTCTATTAAAATGTCACCCCTTACACCCAGGGGGTCACGATCCCGTTCCTGAAAAGCACAATGAGAAAAGCTAACCTATGGACTCGCAACGTAGTATTTTAATCATCGCGCTCGCTTTCGTCAGTTTTTTGCTATGGAAACAATGGCATCAAGACTATGGACCAGAGCCTGTCACTCAACAGCCGCAGGCTGAGCAACTGGATCATTCCGGCGATCTGCAACTCTCTGCTGATGCGTTTGGTCCCCAACCAACAGCCACAACGCCTGTAACAAGCCAGGCTACAGCTCAGTCAGAGCAAGTGGTGCGGGTTGAAACCGATGTACTTCAGGTAGAAATCAGCACTCGGGGCGGTGATATTATTGGCCTGAAACTCTCTGAGTACGAGCTGACCAAAGACAGCCAAACCCCTTATGTCATGATGCGCCGCCAAACCGGTTTTGATTTTATTGCCGAATCCGGTTTGATTGGTCGGCATGGTCCGGATGACAAGAACAATACCGATGAGCGTCCACTGTATCAGGTCAGTCAATCAAACTTTAAGCTGACTGCAGACCAACAAGAGTTGATCGTACCGCTGCAATATCAGCATCAGGGCTTGCAGATTGAAAAACGTTTTATCTTCCGGCCAGGCCAATACGATGTTGGCGTTGAATACCATATCAGCAACCAAAGCGATGAAGTACGGGTGGTGCAAAACTACCAGCACTTGCTGCAAACCATTGATGGTGGCAAAGACAGCAGCTTCTTTATGCCTATCTACCGCGGTGGAGCTTATGGTACCGACGCCGATCGGTATAAAAAATATAAGTTTAAAGACATGCAAAAGCGCAACCTGTCGATCCCAACTCAGGGTGGCTGGGCTGCGATGCTGGAGCATTATTTTGTAACTGCCTGGATACCGGATCAACAGGCCGATAATAAGTTATACAGTCTGATTGACCGTGGTCGAGGCGTTATAGGTGTGCTGGGCCCAGTTATGCAGTTGCAACCGGGCGAGCAGACTGTGATCGCAACAACTTTCTATGCAGGTCCGAAAATCCAGGATAACCTGGCCGAGCTGGCCAATGGCTTGGATTTGACCGTCGACTATGGTTTCCTGTTTTTTATATCCCAGCCACTGTTCTGGTTACTGACCTTGATCCAGGGCTTTGTGGGCAATTGGGGTCTGGCCATTATTTTGATCACCATCATTGTAAAAGGGGTGATGTACCCGCTGACCAAAATTCAGTACGAGTCGATGGCGAAGATGCGCAACCTCAAGCCTAAAATTGAGGATCTGCAGGCCCGTTACAAAGATGATCGGCAAAAGCTTGGCCCAGCCATGATGGAGCTGTACCGCAAAGAGAAAGTGAACCCAATGGGTGGCTGCTTGCCATTGCTGCTGCAAATGCCAATTTTCCTGGCACTGTACTGGGTCTTTGTCGAAAGTGTTGAGCTGCGCCACGCGCCCTTTATGCTGTGGCTGCAGGATTTGTCGGCGCCGGATCCATGGTTTGTGCTGCCAGTATTGTTTGGTGCCAGCATGTTTATGATGCAAAAACTGACACCTATGACGGTGACCGATCCGATGCAGCGCAAGCTGATGATGTGGATGCCAGTCGCTTTCTCAGTGTTCTTTATCTGGTTCCCAAGCGGTCTGGTACTGTACTGGCTGGTCAGTAACCTGATCTCACTGGCCCAAATGCTCTATATTTACCGGGGCATGGAGAAAAAAGGCCTGCATAGCCGGAAGGCGTAAGCCAAGCAATGCAGAAAAAAGCCTGTGATTCACAGGCTTTTTTTATAACTATTTGTGAGGATACTCAGCATGTACAGCACCGATACCATAACCGCTATCGCCACTGCGACCGGCCGCGCCGGAGTGGGCATTATCCGTATTTCCGGCCCGGCGGCCAGCCAGGTTGCCAAGGCAGTGCTTGGCAAAATCCCGAAAGCCCGCTATGCCGATTATCTGCCATTTTTGGACAGTGATGGTTCGGTGCTGGATCAGGGCATCGCACTGTATTTCCCGGGGCCTAACTCCTTTACCGGTGAGGATGTGCTGGAGCTGCAAGGCCATGGTGGCCCGGTATTGCTGGATATGCTGCTACGTCGTGTCATTGCCCTGCCCCAGGTCCGCATTGCCCGGCCAGGCGAGTTCAGCGAGCGCGCCTTTTTAAACGACAAACTGGATCTGGCTCAGGCCGAGGCCATCGCCGATCTGATTGATGCCAGCTCCGAGCAGGCGGCCCGCTCCGCCATGCATTCCTTGCAGGGCGAGTTCTCTGCCCGTATTCATGCGCTGGTGGAAAAAGTCATTCATCTGCGGATCTATGTCGAAGCCGCCATTGATTTTCCGGATGAAGAAATTGATTTTCTGTCCGATGGCAAAGTGGCAACCGATTTGGCCGACATCATTGATGTCTTGACGAAAATACGCCGTGAAGCCAACCAGGGCAGTATTTTGCGTGAAGGCATGCGGGTGGTCATTGCCGGACGGCCCAATGCCGGTAAATCCAGCCTGCTGAACGCTTTGGCTGGCCGTGAAGCCGCCATTGTCACCGATATTGCCGGCACCACCCGGGATGTGTTGCGTGAACACATTCATATTGATGGCATGCCACTGCATATCATCGATACCGCCGGCCTGCGAGAAGCCAGCGATCAGGTGGAGCAAATTGGCATTGAGCGTGCCTGGCAGGAAATTGAGCAAGCCGATCGGGTGCTCTTTATGGTGGATGGCACCACCACAGCAGCGACCGACCCCCACACCATCTGGCCGGATTTTATCGACCGGCTGCCAGCAAAACTGGGCATCACTGTCATTCGAAACAAAGCCGATCTGACCGGCGAGCCGATGCAAGCCGAGCTGAACCAGGCGGTGCCGGTCTTTCGGTTATCGGCCAAAACCGGTGCTGGTATCGAGGCACTGCGGGAGCATTTAAAGCAATGCATGGGCTTCGAAGGCACCACCGAAGGCAGCTTCCTGGCCCGTCGCCGCCACCTGGATGCACTGCAGCGCGCCCACGAACACCTGTTAACGGGTCAAGAGCAACTGCACAGCTTTATTGCCGGTGAGATCCTGGCCGAAGAGCTGCGCTTAACCCAGCAACACCTGAATGAAATCACCGGTGAATTCAGCTCCGATGATTTATTGGGACGGATTTTTTCGAGTTTCTGTATCGGTAAATAACCTACCACCACCCTTTTCTACGGAAATACCACAGCAGGCCGCTGGCGATGGCGGCCATCAGACCAAGGATCAAGGCATAGCCATATTGCCAGCTGAGCTCTGGCATGATTTCAAAGTTCATGCCGTAAATACCAGCAATAAACGTCAGCGGAATAAAGATGCTGGCCATCATGGTCAGAACTTTCATCACTTCGTTGGTGCGGTTACTGACGCTGGTCAGATACAGGTCCAGCAAACCGCCCAGCACATCGCGCAACGTTTCCATGGTATCGATGATATGCACGCAGTGGTCGTAGACATCACGCAGGAAAATACGGGTTTCTGGCTTAATCAGAGCATACTCATCGCGCAGCAGGCTGCTGAGCAACTCCCGCAGTGGCCAAACCGCTTTACGCAGCATCAGCATTTCACGTTTAAAGTGGTGAATTTTAGCCAACACAGCGGTAGAGGGCGCTGTCATTAGCTCATTTTCCAGTTGCTCTATATGATCACCGCACTGCTCAAGCAGAACAAAATAATGATCCACGACCGAATCCAGCAACGCATAGGCCAGGTAATCGGCGCCAAACCCCCGCAAACGCCGACCTGCCTGCAGTCGCTGCAATACCCCTTCAAATACATTCCCCGGCCTCTCCTGCAAACTAATCACTGTGTTATCAAACAAAATCAGACTGATTTGTTCGGCGCGGATCTCGCGGTTATCCGGATGAAAGTGCAGCATTTTAAAGACAATAAACAGATAGTCAGGATGCGCCTCAACCTTAGGCCTGTGATCGGTATTGAGCATATCTTCCAGCACCAACGGATGCAGGTTGAACTGTTTTCCCAGCTGTTCTACTGGTGCAATGCCCGCTAAGCCACATAGATTCAACCAACGCACCATGCCAACAGGTTGTGACGGAAGTTGCTGAAGATCTGTCAGGGTATCGTCCTGCAACAGATTGCTGTTATATTGGACCAGTTGCCAGCTGACATCCTGACTGGATGCGTTACCGGTATACACCAGAGTCCCGGGTGCAGAACCTGCTTTTTTGCCTTTTTTACGAACCAGTCTGCCTGCCATTACACGAATCCTTTTGCAAAATACCAGCTGCATGTTAAGCAACGCTCTCGTTGAAGCAACCCCGGTTTGGATAACCGGGTATCAGTATGCAGCCATTAAAACGGAATATGCACCTGTACATTGCCGCCGCCAAACGACAGATTGTGCAGCTCGATGGTTGGGTTTATCCGGATCATAGCACCACTTTGCTGATGCAAGTGCAGCTCGACCACCGGCACCAGCTTGGCCAGAATACCACTAAAGTCGAGTGGATCTTCATCATCCGGCCGGGCACCCTGGATATCGGCATAGCTTAGCATCAGAGCTGGCTTGAGACGGATCCAGGGACGCCAATGCCAAGCCATGCCGGCGTAGAGGGTCCATTCATTCCGGTGTTCTAACAGTGCCTGCCCGGCGGCCATAGTTTGATCGCGCTCACGCAGGGTCAGATAGCGCAGCCCCCCCCAATAATCCACCGCCTGAGCACCACGCGATTGCAACTCCAGACTGGTGTCACTAAATTGCCGCCGCAGCTCAAATGCCAGTGCATCGCCCTGCCACTGTTGCCGCAGACCATAAAGCCCCTGTGTCTGCAGCCCAAGTTGCCAGCTGCTGCTCACAGGATACAACCAGCCCAGGCCCGCCGAGTACTGTTTGTCGGTCCATTGCTGCGCCAGATCCGGCTGATGGTATTCCATTTGCCGGTTCACATTGGTAAAGCCATACAGCTGCTGGCCAGCAGAAAAGGTGCTACCGGCTGCCAGATGCACGGTTAAAGGCTTCTGCTGATAAAAGCTGCTGTCGTAGGTTTTGCTGTTGTACATCGCATCCGGCGACACCAGGGTCAAGCGCCACCACTGCCGATCAGTCGGTTGCCAAAAAGCTTCCAGCTGCAGATCGATTTCATCTTTACCACCACGCACATCACCCCAGATCCCCAGCTCCACACTGCCATCGGCATTGGTATAGCCACTGCCGAACAGGGTGCGATCAAAACGGCCGTCTAAATCTTCATCGCGGCGAAAACGCACCCCGACAAACATAGGAACATCGAATTGCACCCGCTTTTGCAGATGCGATTGCACAAAAAACTCGCGGCTCCGGGTACTGCCGGCAGTGCCATACCAGCCGTCTTCAGCCCAGCTATCGTGCATTTTTACCACTGGCATCGACTGAAAACTGGCTCGGTGTAGAAAGCTTTCCTCAGTCAAGGTAAAACTACGGCCATCCAATCGTTCCAGCCGAAATGGCTCGGGTCCACCCCAGCCATAAGCCAGCACAGAGCTACTAAGAACAAGGGTCGTGAGAGCCGCCAGTTTACAGTGCATGCATCTATCCTTTTGCAAAATTGAACGCTGTAACAGCCTAGCATAGCAACCAGCACACAGGCGATTACAACTGGTCTGATAGCATCAACTAAACGTACCATAATGCCTTACCTGCAGGAGAGAACTATGCATCGGCTGGGATTATTTTGGTTTCAACAGGATTTACGACTGAGCGATCAACCGGCGCTGACACAGGCCTGCGCCGAGTGCGAGCAGTTAATTCTGCTGTACTGCGCAGAGCCTGGCTGGTTTAGCCCCGGCCGTTATGCCAGCAAACGCATGGGCATGCAGCGCTGGCGCTTTGTATTGGATAGCCTGCAGGAGCTCAGCCATCAGTTGCAACCCTATAAGCAGCAGTTAGTGCTGCGATTCCAGTCACCGGTTGAAGCCATCAGCCAGCTGATCAGCCAATACAAAGTCGATGCCATTTACCAAAGCCGTCAGCCCGGCTATTACGAAGCACGGCAATGGCAGCAACTGCAGCAGCGCTTTCCTTATCTTAGCTTTCAAAACCCGGACAGCAATACACTGTTTACCGAACAGCAATTACCCTTTGCGCTGACAGAGCTACCCGCTAGCTTTAGTCAATTTCGTAAGCAGGTTGAGCAGTTACCTCTGGCTGCAGCCATAGCAGCGCCACAGCACATTCCGCCTGCGCCAACAGGCGTGCAGAGTGAGCCATTGCCTGGCTATCCAAGCTGGCTTAGCTCATTATTCTCTGGTGGCGAATACAGTGGGCAACAGCATCTAAAGCGCTACTTTAACAGTACCCTGCCCGGTTTTTATAAGGAGGTACGCAATGCGCTGGATGGTTTTGATAATTCCACCAAATTTTCGCCCTGGCTGGCGGCCGGTTGCGTATCTGCCCGCCAGGTGGTCACAGCTCTGCATGGCTATGAAGCACGGCATGGCCGCAACGACTCCAGTTACTGGATCTACTTTGAACTGCTATGGCGTGAGTATTTTCATTGGTACAGCCACCGTCATGGCAACGCTTTGTTTCTGCGTCAGGGCATTAAACAAAGTGCACCCCTGACCAGCTTTTACCCGCAACGCTTTCGCGCCTGGTGCGAAGGCACCACCCCTTATCCGCTGATCAATGCCTGCATGCGCCAACTGAAGCAAACCGGCTATCTTTCCAACCGGGGCCGCCAGCTGGTTGCCAGTTGCTTTGTGCATGAGCTGCAACTGGACTGGCGTTATGGCGCGGCCTGGTTTGAGCAGCAGCTGATCGACTACGATGTCGCCATCAACTGGGGCAACTGGCAGTATCTGGCTGGGGTTGGTGCCGATCCCCGAGGCCATCGCCAGTTTAATCTGGAAAAACAGCAGCAACAGTATGATCCGGATGGCAGTTACATCCGTCAGTGGCAGGGCGATAGCCGTGTACTGGCGCTGGACAGTGTTGATGCTGCCGACTGGCCCATGCTGGGCTAACCGGTTTTGCTGGCAACAGCACTTTTCAGTGCAATAGATGATGCAACTCAACTTTGGTGGCAATAACCGCTAAAGCGCTGGGGAAATCAACGCAAAACCGTTACAATAGCCGTTTGCAAAAAATTCGTGGACCCATGTTTCATGCCCGATCTCCAGACTCAGCTGTTCCCACTGTCGGATTACGAACTCAAACTGCGTTATGGTGCCGCCGTCTATCAGCGAGCGCAGCCCTATCTGGAGCAAAACAAGGTATTTAGGCTGGACATAGCCGATGACTACAGCCGGATTGATGCCCAGGTCTGGGGCAATTCGCTGATCCCCTACCGCCAAACCATCCGACTGCTACGTCAGGGCCGGGACTGGCAACTGCAGGCACGCTGCAGCTGCCCGGTGGCGGTCAATTGCAAACATACCCTGGCGGTGCTGCTTAAGGTTATTCAGTTGCAACAGCAGCAACATCAGCAACAGCAAGACAAAGTTCAGCTCTGGCTCAATAGCTTGCAGCAGTTAGAGCAACAGCCGGTCGAGCTGGAATACAAAGATCGGGTGTTGTTTTTACTGGATCTGACCGAGCAAGGCCTTAGTGTTAGCCCGCGCCGGGCCAGACGACTAAAAAAAGGCGGTTTTGGTCAGGGCAGCTTGCTTAGCGAGCACGATTACCGCCAGGGCTATATCCCGCACTGGGGCTGCAGCGAAGATTTTCGTCTGCTCGGCCTTATCAGCAGCCAGAATCGCTTTGGGCAGATGCTGTTAAAAGAGCGCTGGGGCGCACTGGCGCTGCAAAGCATGCTGCAAAGTGGCCGCTGCTTCTGGCAAAAAGTACAGCAAGAAGTAAAGCCAGGCCCGGGCCGGCAACTCCAGCTCAGTTGGCAGCAACAAGATGAACACCATCTGTTGCAGTTAACACTGGAAGGCTTACCAAACTGGCGGTTAATTGATACCACACCCCCGATGTACCTGGATGAAAGCCGCTTCGAAATGGGTCCCATCCACACCCGGTTAAGCGGCGAACAGCTGCAGCACCTGCTGAATATTCCCAAGGTACCGGAAGCAGAGCTGGCTCAGCTTTGGCTGGGCATGCAACAGGCGTTGCCAACCGAGCAATTACCACCACCGGCCGATATCCAGATTGAAAGCATTCAGCAAGCGCCTCAAGCAGTGCTGAAGCTTGGTATGCAGCAAAAAGGCCGGCGTAACCTGCCGGTGGCAGAGCTTTGTTTTCGCTATGGCCCGGTAGAACTGGCGGCCATGGCAGTCGATGCGCCCAAACTCCATCACCACTGCCAGGGCCAGCAACATTTCGCCATTGAGCGCCAGCCCGAACAGGAACAGGTGGCGATCGAACAATTACAAGACACTCAGCTGTACCCTGAACATGCCCACCACAGTGCGGTGCGTTATTTTTCGGTGGTAGACGACAGCCCGGTCGCCTGGCTGGAATGGCTGGAACGCGATAAACCCTGGTTGCAACAGCAGGGTTGGACTATCCAGCAAAGTGCCGACTTTGATCTGGGCATCATTGAAGCCGACACCGAATTTGAGGTGCACAGCGATCAACCAGGTTGGTTCCAGCTGGATATGCATGTGCAACTGGGGGATGAGCGGCTGCCGATGCTGCCATTGGTGCAGCAGTGGTTGCAGCAGCACGGTGAACCCGAGCCAGACAGCATCCTCTGGCTGCCCTTGCCGGATGGCCGCACCCTGAAACTGCCAGCCAATCAACTGCAGCCTTTGTTTAGTACCCTGCAGGAATTTTTGCAGCAAGGCAGCGATGCCAGCAGCCTGCGCTTGCCTTCCTACCGCAGTGCCCTGTTGCAGCAACTGCCCGGGGAGCAACTGAGTTTTCATCAGGCCAGTGATATTCGGGCACTTAGTCAGAAATTACAAAATTTCCAGGGCATTGAAAACATCACGGTACCAGCAGGTTTAGCTGCCGAACTTCGCCCTTACCAACAGCAGGGCCTGAACTGGCTGGTCTTTTTGCAGCGCTACGGCTTTGGCGGCATTCTGGCCGATGATATGGGGCTGGGTAAAACCCTGCAAACGCTGGCGTTTTTGCTGCAACAAAAACAGCAAAGCCGGCTGCAGGCGCTGGTGATTTGCCCGACCAGCCTGATTGGCAACTGGCAACAGGAAGCCGAACGCTTCACGCCGGAGCTGAGTGTGCAGGTGATCCATGGTCAGCAACGTGGCAAAGCCTTACAACAACTGGCTGAAGCAGAGCTTATCATCACCACTTACCCCTTGATGGCGCGGGATCTGAAGTACTATCAGCAGCACCAGTTCAGCCACATCGTGTTGGACGAAGCCCAGCAAATTAAAAACAGCCGCAGCCAGACCACAGCGGCTATCCGCAAATTGCAGGGCCATTTCCGTTTGTGTTTATCCGGTACCCCGTTGGAAAACCATCTGGGCGAGCTGAAATCCCTGTTCGACTTTGCCCTGCCGGGTTTGCTGGGCAGTGATGCTTTTTTTCGCAAACAATTTCGCCGGCCAATAGAGCGCGAGCAACACCCGCAGCGCGGACTGGAATTGCAGCAACGGGTGGCGCCGTTTTTACTACGGCGCACCAAAAGCGAAGTGATGAGCGAATTGCCAGAGAAAATCGAAATCGACCAGTATCTGGCGATGGAAACCGACCAACGCCAGCTGTATGACAGCATTCGCCTCAGTATGGAAAGCCATATCCGTCAGTTGTTTGCGGAAAAAGGCCTGGCCAAAAGCCAGATTGAGTTCCTGGATGCGCTGCTGAAATTACGCCAGGCCTGCTGCGATGCGCGCCTGGTTAAACTGGCCAGTGCCCAGAAAGTACAAAGCAGTGCCAAACTGGACTGGCTGACGCAAAATGTACCGGAGATGATCGAGGAAGGGCGCAAAATCATTATTTTCAGTCAGTTCACCAGTATGCTAGCGCTGATAGAAGAAGTGATGCAGCAACAGGCCATTCCTTACGCCAAACTGACCGGCCAAACCAAAAAACGTCAGCAGCAAATCGACAGTTTCCAGCAAGGCGAAGTGCCGCTGTTTTTGATCAGCTTAAAAGCCGGTGGTACCGGTTTGAATTTAACCGCTGCCGATACGGTGATTCACTATGATCCCTGGTGGAACCCGGCCGTGATGCAACAAGCCACCGACAGGGCACACCGCATTGGCCAGGACAAAAAAGTCTTTGTCTACAAACTGATCGCCAAGGATACGGTGGAGCAAAAAATACAGCTGCTGCAACAGCAAAAGCAGGCCCTGGCCGATAGCCTGTTTAGTGGCAGTCAGCAAGGCGTCTGGCAAGGCAGCGCCGACGAATTGCTGCAGCTATTTAGTTAGCGCAAATTTTGCCGTAACCACTGCAGCAGTTGCTGTTTTGGCATGGCCCCACTTTGCTGCGCCAGTACCTTGCCCTGCTGAAACAGCATTAGCGTCGGGATGGAGCGAATAGCAAAGCGACCAGCCAGAGCTTGCTGCTGCTCGGTATTGATCTTCGCCAGCCGCAGTCCAGGTTCCAGTTCGGCAGCCAAGCCGGCAAAAACCGGGGCAAACTGCACGCAAGGCCCGCACCAGGGCGCCCAAAAATCAATCAGCAAAGGCAGCTCGGATTTTTCCGCATGCTGCGTAAAGTTAGCCGAAGTCAGTTCCACAACCTGGCCGGTAAAAAGCGGTTGCTTGCACTGGCCACAACTGGGCTGAGCGTTCAGGCGCTCCTTAGGCAGGCGGTTTAAACGATGGCAATGTGGGCAGGCCAGGATCATAGCAAACTCCATCAAAAGGGTATGGACTGGATCTATGGGGCCAAACGGTATTTTTCAATAAAAAAAACCTGCCACGAAGAGCAGGTTTTCAGACAAAAAAGCGCGATTATGATTGCGAGCGGCGTTTAGGCGCAGCTCCAGGGCGCGGACCTGCACCCGGACGAGGCCCTGGACCACTTCGGCGCTCGCCAGCACCCGAATCGACCGAGATATTCAGCTTTTGCTTGCGCACATACACCTTCTTCAGGTGCTGGAAAATCTCCTGCGGCATGCTGGCTGGCAGCTCAACGGTACTGAACTGATCAAACAATTTAATGTTACCAATGAACTGGCTGTCGATATTGGCTTCATTGGCAATAGCACCAACGATATCGCCGGCACGCACCCCGTGCTCTTTACCTACTTCAATGCGGTAGGTGGTGTAGTCGCCTTTCATCTCACGACGCTGACGAGGGCCACGCTCCGCGCGATCAGGCCGGTCACCGCGCTCGCGTACCGGGCGGTCACTGCGCTCACGATCGCGTTTGCTGCTTGGTTCACGCAGCGCCGGGAACTGAGCGGCTACATTCAGTGGTTGCTCTTTTTGCGCCATATAAAGCAGAGCAGCAGCCAGCTCATTATCGCCACAATCCAGTGTTTCCTGCCACTTGGCAATCAACTCCTGAAAGAAGGTGAGATCCTGGGTTTCAATCGACTGCGCCAATTCCGCCCGGAAATTTTGGATCCGGCGTTGTTCAATCACAGCGCCGGTCGGCAGTGTCATCTGCTCAATCGGCTGACGGGTCGCTTGCTCAATGCTGCGCAATAAACGACGCTCGCGCGGCGAGACAAACAAAATCGCCTTGCCTTCACGGCCAGCCCGGCCGGTCCGGCCAATCCGGTGGACATAGGCTTCACTGTCGTACGGAATGTCGTAGTTGACCACCAGACTGATGCGCTCCACATCCAGACCGCGGGCAGCAACATCGGTCGCTACAATCACATCCAGCTGACCATCTTTGATTCGACGGATGGTTTGTTCACGGTGGGTCTGGTTCATATCGCCATTTAAACTGGCCACTGCGTAGCCGCGGGCACCCAGTTTTACCGCAATTTCTTCGGTGGCGCTTTTGGTCCGCACAAAGACGATACTGGCATCGTAATCTTCGCCTTCCAGCAAACGGGTCAACGCATCCAGTTTTTGATTGTTCTCCAGCAGCACAAAGCGCTGGGTAATACGCTCTACTGTGCTGGTTTTAGTGACAATTTTGATCTCATGCGCATTGCTTAAATGCTTCTGCGCAATGGCACGGATTTGCGTTGGCATGGTCGCCGAGAACATCGCCACCTGACGACCTGGCGGTGTTTGATCCATGATGGTCTGCACATCATCGATAAAGCCCATCCGCAGCATTTCGTCAGCTTCATCCAGCACGATGGCTTTTAGTTTATCCAGTACCAGGGTACCACGCTCCAAATGGTCCATAATACGGCCTGGCGTGCCCACCACCACCTGACAACCACGCTTTAATGAACGCAACTGGTTGCTGTAGCTCTGGCCACCATAAATCGGCAGTACATGAAATTGTGGCAGGTACTTGGCGTAGGACTGAAACGCTTCTGCCACCTGGATCGCCAGCTCACGGGTAGGTGCCAGCACCAGAATTTGTGGCTCACGTTGGCCAGCTTCAAGCCGAGCTAACAGAGGCAAAGCAAAAGCTGCTGTTTTACCAGTACCTGTTTGCGCTTGGCCAAGCAAATCATTGCCCGCCAAAAGTTTTGGGATCGACTCCGCCTGAATCGGCGATGGCGTTTCATAACCCAGTTCAGCCACGGCTTTTAATACTGCTTCGGGCAGATCCAGTTCAGCAAAAGATGTCACTTCAGACATAAATAATAAAACCTCAATACACAGGCAGGCAGCATGGTTGTGCTATTCTGGTCTTTACCTTGCCTGCCAGGCAGTAAAAACACCAAAAATCCGGCAATGCCCAGTGCACCGCCAAATCATCTTCCAATGGCATACCCAATGGATTTCTAAATGCGCGTAGGCGGCAAGACCGTTCATCCCCATGAGCTTAGCAGTACTAAGTGATTGGGGTGAACGATCGCAGCCAACACCCGTGCATTTTGAAAGACGACGGGTATAGTATAGTCAAACATTCAACAAACCTAAGGACAGATCAATGATCCAAATCCTTGTCGGCAGCCAGATGGGTGCAGCGGAATATGTGGCAGAACAGGTTGCGGAAACCATGGCTTTAGGAGGCTTTGAAGCGCAGCTTCAGTTAACTCCTGAATTGGATCAACTCAGCAACAGTAATAGCTGGCTGGTGATCACGTCCACTTATGGCGCAGGGGATCTGCCTGATAATATTCAACCCTTCGCGGATCGATTAGCACAAGATCAGCCAGATCTTACCACAATTTCCTTTGCTGTGATCACTTTAGGTGATTCCAGTTACGATACTTTTTGTCAGGCCGGCCGAACCATAGCAACTTTATTGCAGCAATTGGGGGCCAGACAACTGCTGCCAGCACTGGAAATTGATGTGCTAACTGAGGAGTTACCCGAAGAGCAAGCCTTGAACTGGCTGCCAAATTATCTGGCAACACTCAGTTAGCAGGATCCTTTGATCACTGCTTACACGCAAGTTATAAACAGCTTTAGCCTATTAAAAAGATTATTGTGAATAAGTAAGGTATAACATCAGGTATAAACTGTAGTTATCCTCTTTATAGAAATCATGGAACCTTAGGCTGTGGATAAACACCATGGTTATCCATAGGTTGGATCCGATCGGATCCTGGCTTGATCACAGGATCCGATCGGATCTAACGCAATGATCTTCCGTAGTAAATTTACCTTACACACTGAAAACAAGCTGCTTAGTAGTAACAGTAATAAAAGATCTTTAAAAAAGATCCTTTAATTAGATCCTTAGTGATCTTAAGGATCCAAGCTAATTTTCAGGTTGGTTCCATCCTGTGAAACAGGGTACAATACGTGCCCTTTTTGCTTAGTAGCGAATTAATAGCAAAATCATTTGAGGCACCCAATGCATTACCAAACCACCTTTGATGTGATCGTGATTGGCGGCGGCCATGCAGGCACTGAAGCTGCCCTTGCTTCAGCACGCATGGGCATGCAAACGCTGTTGCTGACACACAATATTGATACGCTGGGACTGATGTCCTGTAATCCGGCGATTGGTGGTATTGGTAAAGGGCACCTGGTCAAAGAAATTGATGCCTTAGGCGGGGCTATGGCTCAGGCAGCGGATCTGGCCGGGATCCAGTTTCGAACCCTGAATGCATCCAAAGGGCCGGCAGTTCGTGCCACCCGGGCACAGGCCGATCGTCAGCTTTATAAAGCCGCGATACGGCACAGATTGGAAAACCAACCCAATCTGGTTATTTTTCAGCAAGCTTGTGACGATTTGATTGTCGAGCAGGATCAGGTCAAAGGCGTGATCACTCAGATGGGCTTACGCTTTATGGCCAAAGCCGTGGTGTTAACCACAGGAACTTTCCTTGGCGGTCAGATCCATATTGGCTTGCAAAACTACAGCGGTGGACGCGCCGGCGATCCTCCGGCTATAGCCTTGGCCAAACGCTTACGAGAATTACCATTTCGGGTGGATCGGTTAAAAACCGGTACCCCGCCTCGTATTGATGCCAGAAGCATCGATTTTTCTGTGATGCAACCACAGCCTGGTGATACACCTTTGCCGGTGTTTTCCTACATTGGCTCGATCGAGCAGCATCCAAGGCAGATCCCTTGTTACATTACCTACACCAATCAGCACACCCATGATGTGATCCGCGGAGGTTTGGATCGTTCACCGATGTATTCCGGTGTGATTGAAGGCATTGGCCCCCGTTATTGCCCGTCAATTGAAGATAAGATCATGCGCTTTGCTGATAAAGATCAGCATCAGATCTTTGTTGAGCCAGAAGGACTGACGACGCACGAAGTCTATCCAAACGGCATTTCCACCAGCTTACCCTTTGATGTACAAATCGAGCTGGTACGCTCTATCAAAGGCTTTGAAAACGCCCACATCACGCGGCCTGGCTACGCTATTGAATACGATTTCTTCGATCCGCGTGATCTGAAACACTCGCTGGAAACCAAATTTATCCGTGGTTTGTTCTTTGCCGGCCAAATCAATGGCACTACCGGCTACGAAGAAGCCGGCGCCCAGGGGTTATTAGCAGGGTTGAACGCTGCCTTGCAGGTACAAGGCAAAGACAGCTGGGCTCCGGGGCGTGAACAGGCTTATTTAGGCGTGTTGGTAGATGATCTCACCACTTTAGGAACCAAAGAGCCCTACCGCATGTTTACCAGCCGGGCGGAATACCGGCTAATGCTGCGGGAAGACAACGCCGATGCCCGTTTAACTGCCAAAGGCCGTGAGCTTGGCCTGGTGGATGATCTGCGCTGGACCCGGTTTAATGAAAAAATGGAGCAGATTGCGCTCGAGCGGCAACGATTGCAGCAGCAATGGATCCATCCGCAGCATCCGGCCCTTGAAAAGGTCAATGCTCTGCTGAAAACACCACTCAGTCGTGAAGCCAGTCTGGAAGAATTGATCCGCCGTCCCGAGGTGACTTATCGCGATCTGGTAGCGATCGAAGGACTGGCTGCAGCCAGCATTGATCCTTTAGCCGCTGAGCAGGTCGAGATCCAGATCAAATACCAGGGCTACATTGAACGGCAGCAGGACGAAATTGACAAACAAAAACGCCACGAACAAACCCGCTTACCGGCTCAATTTGATTACAGCCAGGTCAAAGGGCTGTCGAATGAAGTGGTGGCAAAATTAAATCAGACCCAACCGGAAACGGTTGGTCAGGCAACCCGCATTTCTGGGATCACGCCGGCTGCCATCTCGTTGCTGCTGGTGTACTTGAAAAAACAGGGTTTGCTAAGGAAAACGGCCTGATGCTGCGTGCTGAACTCGATCGTTTGCTGGCGCAAACCAGCCTGAGTGTCAGTGAGCTACAGCGTGAGCAACTGATCGGTTTTTTGCAGTTACTGCACAAATGGAATAAAGCCTACAACCTGACCTCAGTGCGTGAACCAATGCAGATGGTTGGTCGGCATTTGTTGGATAGTCTGGTGGTGGGACCCTTTCTGCAACAACCCGACTGTCAGCGCATCATTGATGTTGGGACAGGTCCGGGCTTACCTGGTGTACCGCTGGCGATTTTATTTCCTGAAAAACACTTTGTGCTGCTCGACAGCCTGGGCAAGCGCATTCGCTTTTTAAATGAAGTGAAACGTCAGCTCGGGTTAAGCAATATCGAGCCATTGCAAAGCCGGGTGGAAGATCATCAACCGCAGCCAGGGTACGATGCTGTATTGAGCCGTGCCTTTGCCAGTTTGAATGATATGCTGCACTGGTGCCGGCATTTGCCCGCTGAAAATGGCCGTTTTCTGGCCATGAAAGGCGCTGCGGTGGAAGAAGAAATTGCAGCTTTAGCGGATTTTGTTAGAGTAACGGCTGTGCATACACTGAAACTGCCAGAGCAGGATGCGGAGCGCTATCTTGTGGAACTGAAAAAAATTACCGCCTGACAGCAGGCATACAAGGGGTTGGTGTGGGAAAAGTCATCGCAATTGCTAACCAGAAAGGTGGGGTTGGAAAAACCACTACGGCGGTGAATCTTGCTGCGTCGATGGCAGCAACCAAGCGCAAGGTATTGCTGATCGATTTGGATCCTCAGGGCAATGCCACCATGGGCAGTGGCGTCGATAAATACGAGGTACCTGCTAGCGCCTACGAGTTGCTGGTGGACGAAAAACCACTGGATCAGGTGGTGGTCAAAGAAACCAGCGGTGGTTATCATCTGGTGGCTGCGAACTCCGATGTGACTGCTGCCGAAGTGCGACTGATGGATGTATTTGCCCGCGAGCTGCGGCTGCGCAACGCCCTGAAACCCTGGCGCAACAGCTACGACTTTGTCTTTATCGATTGCCCACCTTCGCTCAATATGCTGACGGTCAATGCCATGGCTGCCGCCGATTCAGTGCTGGTGCCGATGCAGTGTGAGTATTATGCGCTGGAAGGCTTAACCGCGCTGATGGACACCATCCGTCAACTGGCAGCTGTGGTCAATGCCGATTTGAAAATTGAAGGCATTCTCAGAACCATGTACGATCCGCGCAACCGGTTGGCCAACGATGTCTCCGAGCAGTTAAAGCAGCATTTTTCAGACAAAGTGTATCGCACCGTGATCCCACGCAATATCCGGCTGGCAGAAGCGCCAAGTTTTGGCTCACCGGTGATGTATTACGACAAAAGCTCAACCGGTGCCAAAGCCTATCTGGCGCTGGCTGGAGAACTATTGCGCCGGGCTGATAGCAATACCAGCCAACAGCCGAAAAGCACACTGACAGAATCATAAGGAATGACAAACCGATGGTGGTAAAAAAACGAGGGCTTGGCCGGGGATTGGACGCACTTTTAACTGCCAGTCAGCCAGTCGAGCAGGGCAACCGCAGCAACAGCACTGAACTGCAAAAGCTGGCCATCGAGTTTCTGCATCCTGGCAAGTACCAACCACGCAAAGACATGTCGCAACAAGCGCTGGAAGACTTGGCACTGTCCATTCGTGCCCAGGGCGTGATTCAACCCATCGTGGTGCGTAAAGTTGCGAACGACAGCTATGAAATCATTGCCGGGGAACGTCGCTGGCGGGCATCCCAGCTGGCGCAACTCAGTGAAGTGCCCTGTATTGTGCGCGATGTTCCGGATGAAGCTGCGGTTGCTATTGCTCTGATTGAAAATATTCAACGTGAAGATCTCAATGCGATGGAAGAGGCGGTAGCGTTGGAACGGCTACTGACCGAATTTGAACTGACCCATCAGCAAGTGGCCGATGCGGTGGGTAAATCCCGTACCAGCATCACCAATTTATTGCGCCTGAATCAACTGAATGATGAGGTCAAACTACTGCTGGAGCATGGTGATATCGATATGGGCCATGCCCGGGCGCTGCTGGCTCTGGATGGCGAGCAGCAATCGGAGGCCGGCCGACTGGTCGCCGCTAAACAGCTGACGGTGCGGGAAACCGAAAATCTGGTGCGCCGCTTGTTGCAACCACCGGCAGAAAAGCCCGCTGTGCGAAAAGATCCGGATGTAGCTGCGCTGGAAACCCGGCTTAGCGAGCATCTGGCGGCACCGGTGCAGATTGATTACAACCGCAAAGGCAAAGGCAAAATGGTGATTGCCTATTCCAGCCTGGCAGAGCTGGAGCAAATACTCAGTAAAATGCAATGGCAAGGCCAGACAGATTAAGGCGTACGGGCTTTGTGCTTATCCTCGGGACTACACCGCTTTTGGTTGCAAATTAAGGCGAGATAAGTATACTTACGCAGGTTTTTTACCCCTGAAACCAGTACTGTGGTCAACAATGGAGCCAGGATGCAGCCGACAGCACGTCAGGTACGAGTTTCTGCCTACCAATTGATTGCTGCACAGGTGCTGGTGGCAGCCTTAATGTCGCTGCTTTTTTTGCTGTTGCAGGGGGCTCAGGCGGCTTATTCCGCCTTGCAGGGTGGCTTGATTGCTGCCTTGCCGAATTTAGTATTTGCACTCTTTGCGTTTCGCTATTTAACGCAAGGCAGTGCCGAACAGGCCCGCACATCGTTTATGCGTGGTCATGCGCTAAAAATTTTGCTGACGATTGGTTTATTTATCGGGGTAATGCGACAGGATGATGTGGTGGCCTCTGCACTACTCACCAGTTACATCGTCACCCTGCTAGCGCAATGGTCGGCCGTTTTTTTCTTTAAACATTGATAATTAGGATGAAACATGGCTGATAGTAATATTTCAGTCCAGAGTTACATTAATCACCACTTAAACGATCTCACCATAGGGGAAGGCTTTTGGGCCGTAAACCTTGGTGGTCTTGGTTGGTCATTAATTCTGGGCTCACTCTTCATCATTTCCTTTGCCTGGGTTGGCCGTAGGGCCACTACAGGGGTACCTGGAAAGTTCCAGTGTCTGGTAGAGATGATTATCGAATTCATTGATACCTCGGTAAAAGAAGCTTTCCATGTCAAAGACAAACTGATTGCACCTATTGCTCTGACCATCTTTATGTGGATCTTCCTGATGAACCTGATGAAGCTGGTTCCGGTGGATTGGTTCCCCATGGTAACTGGCCTGGCAGGTATGGCATTTAATAGTAGTGCAATGCCAGAGTATGCGGCAGATTACGGCTTTATCGAGCGGGTTATGGCTCACCCGTGGAGTTACTTGAGCATCGCACCGACCACCGATCTGAACATCACCATGGGCATGGCACTGGGCGTCTTTATTCTGATCCTGGGTTATTCCATTTACTACAAAGGCCTGGGTGGTTTTGCCAAAGAGCTGTCCTTTACCCCGTTCAACCATTGGGCGCTGGTGCCATTCAATCTGGTCTTGGAGATAGTTACCTTACTGGCCAAGCCGTTGTCACTGGGTCTGCGTTTGTTTGGCAACCTGTATGCCGGTGAAGTTATCTTTATTTTGATTGCATTGGTTGGCCTGGCGCAGTTGCCGCTGCACTTTGCCTGGGCGGTGTTCCATATCCTGGTTATTTTGTTGCAAGCCTTTATTTTTATGATGCTGACCATTGTTTATTTAAGCATGGCGGCTGAGAAGCACTGATTTTAGTTGTTTTAACCTTTAATTTTTAACCTTAACTTTTGAAAACTGGAGAAACTCAATGAGTATTGAAACTGCAACTTTATTCGCTGTAGCTATTATTCTGTCTACTGCGGCTTTGGCTACTGCAATCGCTTTCGCCCTGATGGGTGGTAAGTTCCTGGAAGCCAGTGCGCGTCAACCAGAAATGGCTCCACAGCTGCAAACCAAAATGTTCATTCTTGCAGGTCTGATCGATGCGATCTCCATGATTGGTGTGGGTGTTGCTCTGTTGCTGTTGTTCGCTAACCCGTTTGCTTAAGAGTCCCCCGATAACCAACTTTTAAAGGAGGCTCGTTGTGGATATTAACGCAACCCTTATAGGTCAGTCGATTGCGATGGCTGTCTTCGTGTGGTTCACACTGAAATTTGTGTGGCCACCGATCAACGCAGCGATTGAAGAGCGCCAGAAAAAAATCGCCGAAGGTCTGGCACATACTGATCGGGCAGAAAAAGATCTGCACATCGCTCAGGACAAAGCCAAAGACATTATTCGCGACGCGAAAGAGCAGGCAGCTGCCATCATCGAGCAAGCACGTAAGCGTGAAGGCAAGATGATCGATGAAGCAACCAGCAAAGCCAACGAAGAGCGGGATCATATCCTGACTCAAGCGCGGGCTGAAGTGGATGCCGAGCGTAGCCGCTTACGCGAAGACTTGCGCAAGCAAGTGGCGGCTCTGGCGGTTGCAGGTGCTGAGCGCATTCTGCAGCGCGAAATTGATGACGCTGCGCATAGCGACATTCTGGAAAAACTGGTTCAGGAATTGTAACGGGAGCGAGCCATGTCAAACTTGACGAATATTGCTCGTCCTTACGCAAAAGCCGCTTTTGAGTACGCGCGTGATAACAACGCCCTCAGTGGCTGGCAACAGATGCTGGCTTTTGCTGCTGAAGTAGCGAAAGACCAGCAGATGGCTGCTTTTTTGCTAAGCAACAGTACTGCTGAAACACAGGCATCGCTGTTTAATCAGGTATGTGCCGATCAGCTGGATCAACCGGCACAAAACTTGGTTCGGATGATGGCTGAAAATCAGCGTTTGCTGGCACTGCCTGAAGTATTTGCCCAGTTTACCGAGCTGAAAGATGAACACGAGCGTGAAATCAACGTGGATGTGATCGCGGCAACTGAACTAAATGCCGCTCAGCAGGAAAAACTGGCTGCTGCGTTATCCAAGCGTCTGGCGCGTAATGTGAAATTGAACTGTAGCGTTGATCCGAATGTGGTCGGCGGTATGTTAATGAAAGCGGGTGACATGGTCATCGATGGTTCGATCCGTGGCAAGCTGGATCGCCTGATCACCACGCTGCAGTCCTAATTGGGGAACAGAGTATGCAACTGAATTCCACTGAAATAGCCGAACTGATCAAGCAACGTATTGCTCAGTTCGATGTGGTCAGTGAAGCTCGCAATGAAGGTACCATCGTGCAGGTCACGGACGGTATCATTCGGATCAACGGCCTTGCGGATTGTATGCAGGGTGAGATGATTGAGCTTCCTGGCAGCCGTTATGCGATTGCGCTGAACTTAGAGCGCAACTCGGTCGGTGCCGTCGTTATGGGTCCGTACGCGGATTTAACCGAAGGCACCAAAGTTAAAAGCACTGGCCGTATCTTAGAAGTTCCGGTAGGTGAAGCTCTGCTGGGCCGCGTAGTGAACACCCTGGGTGCTCCTATCGATGGCAAAGGTAGCATTGACGCCGCTCGTTTTGAGCCGGTTGAAAAAATTGCCCCTGGTGTTATCGACCGTCAATCGGTTGATCAGCCACTGCAAACCGGTTACAAATCAGTCGACTCGATGATCCCAATCGGCCGTGGCCAGCGTGAGCTGGTGATCGGTGACCGTCAGACCGGTAAAACCGCACTGGCCATCGATGCCATCATCAACCAGAAAGGCACTGGCGTTAAGTGTATCTATGTGGCGGTTGGTCAAAAAGCGTCCACCATTGCCAACGTAGTTCGTAAGCTGGAAGAGCATGGCGCCCTGGCGCACACCATCGTAGTGGTTGCTTCGGCTTCTGAAGCCGCAGCGCTGCAGTTCCTGGCACCTTATGCCGGCTGTACCATGGGTGAATACTTCCGTGACCGCGGTGAAGATGCACTGATCGTGTACGATGATTTGTCGAAGCAAGCTGTTGCTTATCGTCAAATCTCCTTGCTGTTACGTCGTCCGCCAGGCCGTGAAGCTTACCCGGGTGATGTGTTCTATTTGCACTCCCGTTTGCTGGAGCGTGCATCGCGCGTCAATGCCGACTACGTCGAGCGTCTGACCAATGGCGAAGTGAAAGGCAAAACCGGTTCACTGACTGCTCTGCCGATCATCGAAACCCAGGCCGGTGACGTTTCTGCTTTCGTACCAACCAACGTGATCTCGATCACCGATGGTCAGATCTTCCTGGAAACCGATTTGTTCAACGCCGGTATTCGCCCTGCGGTGAATGCGGGTATCTCGGTATCGCGGGTGGGTGGTGCAGCACAAACCAAAGCCATTAAGAAATTGGGTGGTGGTATTCGTCTGGCGCTGGCTCAGTACACTGAATTGGCTGCCTTTGCTCAGTTTGCTTCCGATCTGGACGACGCGACCCGCGCCCAGCTGGAGCACGGTCAGAAAGTGACCGAGCTGATGAAGCAGCTGCAGTACGCGCCAATGAGCGTAGCGGATATGACGCTGTCGATTTTTGCCATTGAAAAAGGCTTTATGAAAGACGTAGCAACCGACAAGATTGGCGACTTCGAAGCTGCCTTGTTGTCCTATGCCAAGTCTGAGCATGCTGGTCTGATGGCGGAAATCAACAAAACCGGTAACTACAACGACGAGATTGAAGCAGGTTTGAAAAACGTGGTTGAGACTTTCAAGTCCACCCAAACCTGGTAATCAGACGTGGGTGGCTGCGGCCACCCTTCGTCGTTGAATGAAACGGAGACAACGTCATGGCCGGTGGTAAAGAGATAAAAAGCAAGATTGGGAGTATTAACAATACTCGCAAGATCACCAGCGCTATGGAAAAGGTTGCGGTTAGCAAAATGCGCCGCGCGCAGGAGCGAGTCGCTGCATCCCGCCCATACGCTGAAGGTATGCGCAAAGTGATCGGTAACATGGCCGGAGGTAACCTGGATTATCGCCACCCTTATATGGTGGAACGTGAAGCAGGCACCGTTGGCTACATCATTATCTCAACCGATCGTGGACTTTGTGGTGGCCTGAACAGCAATGAATTCAAAGCTGTGGTTCAGGAGCTAAAAAGTTGGAAAGAAAAGGGAGTGTCTGCTGAGTTTGCCTTAATTGGTAACAAAGCCACTGCTTTTTTCCGTCGTTTTGGTGGCAAAGTACTGGCCCAGCAAGCCGGCTCGGGTGAGAACCCGAAGCTCGCGGATATCATTGGGTCCGTGCAGGTGATGCTGAAAGCCTATCTGGAAGGTCGTATTGATCGCCTCTATCTGGTGTACAACCAGTTTGTCAACACCATGAAACAAGAGCCAACGATTGAGCAACTGTTGCCTTTGCCAACCCAGGATGCGCCTAAGCGTAAATACAAGTGGGATTACATTTACGAGCCGAAGCCAGAGCCGATTATCGACATGCTGATGGATCGGTACATTGAGTCGCTGGTGTATCAGGGGCTGGTAGAAAACGCCGCCTGTGAACACGCTGCCCGTATGGTCGCGATGAAAGCGGCCACCGACAATGCCGGCAACCTGATGGATGAGCTGAAGTTGGTGTACAACAAAGCCCGTCAGGCCGCCATCACTCAGGAACTGAGTGAGATTGTATCGGGTGCAGCTGCGGTTGGTTAAGTGAACAGTTTTGAGACATTTGAGGAAACAACATGAGTCAAGGTAAGGTAGTCCAAATTATTGGCGCCGTTGTGGATATCGACTTTCCACAAGATGCGGTACCTGGTATCTATGACGCGTTGAACGTAACTGACGGTGACCTCTCAGGTCTGGTGCTGGAAGTACAGCAGCAGCTGGGTGGTGGCACAGTGCGTACCATCGCTCTGGGCACAACTGATGGTCTGCGCCGTGGCGCTGCCGTTAGCAATACCGGTAAAGCCATTCAGGTTCCGGTGGGTAAAGCCACACTGGGCCGTATTATGAACGTACTGGGTGAGCCAATCGACGAAGCTGGCCCTATCGGTGAAGAAGAGCGTTGGTCCATCCACCGTGAAGCACCAAGCTATGAAGATCAGGCAGCTTCTAACGCCCTGCTGGAAACTGGTATCAAGGTTATCGACCTGGTTTGTCCGTTTGCTAAGGGTGGTAAAGTTGGTCTGTTCGGTGGTGCCGGTGTTGGTAAAACCGTGAACATGATGGAGCTGATCCGTAACATCGCGATCGAGCACAGCGGTTACTCGGTATTTGCCGGTGTGGGTGAGCGTACCCGTGAAGGTAACGACTTCTACCACGAGATGAAAGATTCCAACGTACTGGATAAAGTATCGCTGGTGTATGGTCAGATGAACGAACCACCAGGCAACCGTCTGCGTGTGGCGCTGACCGGTCTGACCATGGCGGAAAAATTCCGTGATGAAGGCCGCGACGTACTGTTCTTCGTAGATAACATCTACCGTTACACCCTGGCCGGTACCGAAGTATCAGCCCTGTTGGGTCGTATGCCTTCAGCAGTTGGTTATCAGCCAACACTGGCTGAAGAAATGGGTGTGTTGCAAGAGCGTATCACCTCTACCAAGACCGGTTCCATCACCTCCATTCAGGCCGTTTACGTGCCTGCGGATGACTTGACCGATCCATCGCCAGCAACTACCTTCTCGCACTTGGATGCGACGGTGGTACTGAGCCGGAACATCGCTTCTTTGGGTATCTACCCGGCGATTGATCCGCTGGATTCGACCTCACGTCAGCTGGATCCACTGGTGATTGGTAAAGAGCACTACGAAGTAGCCCGTGGCGTACAAACTGTACTGCAACGCTACAAAGAGCTGAAAGACATCATCGCCATCCTCGGTATGGACGAGCTGTCGGATGAAGACAAAACCACGGTATTCCGGGCTCGGAAAATCCAGCGTTTCCTGTCTCAGCCGTTCTTCGTGGCGGAAGTATTTACCGGTTCACCAGGTAAGTACGTGTCACTGAAAGATACCATCCGTGGCTTTAAAGGCATCCTGGATGGTGAGTTTGACCATTTGCCAGAGCAGGCTTTCTACATGGTTGGTTCCATCGAAGAAGCCATCGAGAAAGCGAAGAAGCTGAAATAATCAGCTGAGGAGGCAAGATGGCGATGACAGTGCATCTGGACGTAGTCAGTGCAGAAGATAAAATCTTCTCCGGCCTGGTCGAGTATGTCGAAGTGAGTGGTGCGGATGGTGAGCTGGGTATTTTGCCCTTTCACACCCCGCTGCTGACGACAATCAAGCCTGGCATGGTGCGCATCGTCAAGCAATTTGGTGAAGAGCACTTCATCTACGTTGCTGGCGGCGTGCTGGAAGTGCAGCCGGATGGCGTCACCGTTTTGGCCGATGTGGCTAAACGGGCAGAAGATCTGGATGAGCAGGCGATTCTTGAAGCACAAAACCGTGCCAAAGAAGCCATGCAACATGCCAGCGCCGACTTCGACTACGCGGAAGCCGCGGCTCAGTTGGCAGAGGCCATTGCGCAGCTGCAATTGATCCGTAAATTGCGCAAAACCAAATAAGCAGGCCCTGCGCCTTGCCAAAAAGCCACCTTCGGGTGGCTTTTTTATTTGGGGATTTTTTATTCCATTCTGGTTGGTTACTCCGTTAGCATTCACTCTATAAAAACGCGCAGCGATGCGCTATTTCGCGCATATAAGCGATAGGTTTTACTTTACTTCATTGATTCTAAAGGCTTTATAGTTTTGGCATGTATCTTTCATTGTAGTGATAGAGCCATACACATTCACGCTTTGAAAGGAAACCACTATGAAGAAATTAACTGCAATTAGCCTACTGCTTATCTCTACTTTACTAGTAAACCCAGCAACTACAGTTGCAAATGAGCAATTTTATAGTGCTCAGGCTGCTTCAGCTCAGCTATCGATGACCGCACCAGCGCAGTTATCCGCTGATTTGCAGATCTTGATCAGTCAGGAACTTAGAGCTTTGACTAAGCAGAATCTACAACAGTCAGTACAAGCCTATTTTGAAAAAAGTGATGAGAAGTCTTTAGCGATGTCCATTGCTCTGGCAAAAGCTTGTAATGAACAGTTCAGTTGCCTCTAACTTGGTGGAATACTAATTCCAATATAAAACAATAATATAGGTTGGTTATAACTATGGTTATACGGCCGTTACCGCGAAATCACGCTTTACTCCGATCCTTGTCATTGGAAATTTGCTTTCGACTGAGTAACTTAATGTGCAACCAACAAAGCTGCATTAATTAAAGGATAAAACATGATGAAAAAGCACAGCTTTACCCTAAGTACAGTTAGTCTGGCACTAATAATTGCTGGTAGCAGTGTCGTTTTGCTAAATGGCTGTAGCAGTGCACCTACCCATACGATTGCGGTGGAGCAGCCTGCTGCTCAGTCCATTATCACCAGCCCGAACGATGCACGTCAGTATAAAGCCATTACTCTGCCCAACCAGCTTCAGGTAGTGTTGGTGTCGGACCCTGCAGCGGAAAAATCGTCCGCAGCTCTTAGTGTCGATGCAGGCTGGCTGAACGATCCCAAGGAACAACAGGGACTGGCGCACTTTTTGGAGCACATGCTCTTTATGGGCACCGAGCGTTTTCCAGACCCGGATGGTTTTATCAATTTTATGAGCCAGCATGGTGGAACCTACAACGCCTTTACCAATCAGCTCACCAATTACATGTTTGAAATCAACTACAGTCATTTTGATGAAGCCTTGGATCGTTTTTCCGATTTTTTCAAATCGCCGCTGTTGCTGCCGGATTACATTGAAAAAGAACGTCATGCGGTGCATTCCGAGTGGTCGATGATGCGGACTCAGGATGGCTGGGCCATGCTGGCCTTGGCTGCCAAGTTGCTGGGTGACCATCCATCCAATCAGTTTTGGGTCGGCAATCTGGACACCTTAAGCGATAAAGAAGGCAGCAAACTGCATGATGAGCTGTTGGCGTTTTACCAGAATTACTACTCAGCCAACCGCATGCAGCTGGTGTTGATTAGCCCGCAGCCACTGCCTGATATGCAGTTGCTGGCGCAGCGCTTTTTCGCCGACATAGAGAACAAGGATCTGGCCAGCCCCCGCCCAAGCCACTGCATCAACTTCGAACAGCACGGGCCGCGTTTGGTGCACTTTGTCCCCAACACTGAAATGCAACAGGTTCGATTGGGCTTTACCATCAAAAACAATCTGGAGCAGTTTGCCAGCAAGCCAAACGAGTTTTTAGCGCATCTTATCCGCTCGGAAATGCCAGGCACGCCGGCACAACAGTTAAAAGCCATGGGCTTGGTGGATGCTGTGTCTGTCGACTATGATCCGAAGTTTTATGGCAACTACGGGCATTTCAATATCAACATTGCTTTAACGGCGGCTGGTATGCAGCAACGGGATGCTATTACCGCAATTTTTATGCAGTACCTGGAGCTAATTCGGCAGCAAGGCGTGAATGAACGTTATTACCAGGAAATCCGCACCTCGTTGCAAAACCAGTTTCACTTCCTGGAAAAGCGCGATGGTTTTGGCTATGCCGCTCAGTTAAGTAGTGCCATGCAGTATTACCCGGTAACCTCTGTGGTCAGCGCACCTTTTCAGTACGATGGTTTTGATGCCGAAGCCATCAATACCTTGCTAGCGCAGCTGGTACCGGAACGTTTGACAGTCTGGCACATCAGTCAGCAGGAGCCCGCCGAGCAAGAGCTCACGTTCTTTCAAGCGCGCTATTCGGTGCAGCCGATTGGCGAAGAGCAACTGCAGGCTTGGCAGCAACCGCTGTTGCCACTGAGTTTGCCAGCGCTGAATCGCTTTCAGCCGGAAAGCTTTGCGGTGCAGCACAGCGACTACAGCCAGCCGACGCAGGTATTGAATGAAGACGGTGTTGAGGCCTGGTTAATGGGCAGCGAACATTTTTCCGACCAGCCGCGGGGTCATTTACTGATGCAATGGCATCAACCTACGGCGAAGACCACAGCGCAAGACGCCGTGATGCATGGTTTATGGCAATTGATCTTTATGATCACTAACCAGGCATTGCTGCAAGAGGCCAGTGCCGCTGGCATGCAGTTGCAGCCAGAAGGAGAGGAGTACGATCTGGTCTGGCGCCTGGCCGGCTTTACCGATAAACAACCGGAATTGGTGCAGGATATAGGCCGTTTACTGGCCAGCGAGGTCAGTGCTCAGCAGTTTGCTCAAGGCATGGACTTGTTACAGCGGCAATTACGCTCTTTTGAGCAGCAAATGCAGGCTCGTCAGGCCAGTGAATGGATGAGAACCACCATGCTCGGCGGCCGTTTTGAGCTAAGTGCCATGCTGGAGGCCAGCAACCAGGTTAGCCTGGAGCAGCTGAATGCGTACATCCAACAGACGTTGGCCGCAAGCCAGTTGCGCGTGCTGGCGCAAGGCAATTACAGCCAAGCCGATGTCGTTGCGATAGCGCAGTCGCTGCGCGGCAGCCAACAAACAGAACACGCTTATCAAATTTCGCCTCGTTGGCAGCCCAAAGCCGGCGAGCGCTTGCTGGTGCTACGCAGCAGTCCACAAGACGATAGCAGTCTGGTGCGTACCCAGTTGCTGCCTAATGCTGGTGTCAGCGGACAGGCCGCAGCTAAAGTGCTGTCGGGTCATCTGCATCAGGCTTTCTTCAACCAGCTACGGACTGAAGAAGGCTTAGGCTATGTGGTGCAAGCGGGTGAGTTGCCATACAACGAGCATGCTGGGGTAGTGTTTTATATCCAGAGCCCGGTATTGTCGGCCGAGCAACTGCAGCAGCGGGTTGAGCGTTTTTTGCAGGAGTACAGTGCGCAAGTGGCGGCATTAACCGAAGAGGAGTTTAATCGCTTAAAAGAGTCTCAATTGCTGGAGCTGCGCCGGGCCCCAAACAATCTGACCGAAGAGTTTGCCTCGATGCGAACGGATTGGCTGCGCAACCGGCTGGGCTTTGACAGCAAGGCGCGCTTAACCGCAGCGGTTGAAGCCCTGACATTGCCAAAGTTGCAACACTTCTATCAGCAGGTAGCCTTATCGGAGCAAGCGGCCGCCTTGCAGGTGATTTTGCAAGGCCAGTCGCAGGAGCAGGATTTTACGCCACTGCCTGGTTTTAAGGCGCTGGATGACCTGGCGGAGTTTCATCAAGGCTTCTAAGGTGCTGTAATAACCTTAATCCAAGCCCCTGCCTGTCAGGGGCTTTTTCATCTGTCATTTTTGTGGTCAAACTGTAAATCCATGCGGCTTCAAGAAGCAGGCTTCAGCAGGAGATATCATCGCTGTAACAAATAGTCAGAGCAGTATGCCATCAGTTTTGCTGGATTTTATTTAAGCTGTTGATTTTGTTTTCCTTAATTTTGGTTATAACCTGGTTATAACCAACGGCATCACTCTGTCACAGCAAAGTCCTGCCACCGTTATCGTCTTTGTGCCCTGCTCTGCCTAAGCTGGCGTTGTCTTAATCAAACGCCATTGGAGGCACTTATGAAAACATCACTAAAACGCTATATCGCTGCTATCGCCATCTTATCTGTGAGCAGCTTACCTTTGACTGCTGCGGAACTAACCGGGCAAGACGATGCTTTTCCGGAACTGACACAATACATTCAGCAGGATTTACGACAACAACTGCAAGACCAACTGGAAGTGCTAAAGCAAAGCACGAAACAGCAATTGCAGCAGCAAGTAAAACAGTTGTTGCAGCAGTCCATCCAGCTGGTGTTGCCAGAGCGCAACTAAAGAATAAAACATGGCAGGTAGCGCTTTATGAAACCAGTGATCGATAAATGCATGCCCGTTTTGAGCTATGGCTGTTGGTTGTTGTTGTGCCTGGCTCTGCAGCAGGGGCTGATTGCGCTGCTCAATACCATGGTGCCATTGGGCTGGTACCTGCCGCTTTGATGAAAAGGAATACAACATGACAACTCAGACACTGAACGAAGCGCCGGCTGCTGAAGCCATTGAGCAGCCGCAAACATCGACAAAGGCTCAACCTTTTAGCCGTTCCATCAAGTTTTTGCTGGCCATGGTGGTGACTTACTTTGTAGCGGCATTTGTGTATGGAATTGGTGCTGTGATTTATGGTACAGCCACTCAGCCGGATTTGTCACAGGCAGAGAGCCAGGCCTGGATAAGTGCGCATTTGATCAGCCCCAATGGCATCACCTGGATGTATTTGGTGACCGCCATCCCTGTGCTGCTGGTGTTGCTTAAAGCAGCCAGCTTGCCGCAGCAGCGCTGGACACAAACCTTGGCGTTAACACCGGTCGCGGCCAAGCGCTACTTGCCATGGCTGGGTGCTTTTGCGCTGTATTACGCGTCGGCCTGGCTGATCAACTGGCTGTGGCCGGTAGAGTCGGGTGAATTTATTGAATCCCTGGTAGGGGTGCGTCATCTGGGGCTTTTTGTCACCATGGTGTTGGTGGCTCCGGTGGTAGAGGAACTGGTGTTTCGTGGTTACTTCTTTCAAGCCTGGCGCAACAGTTCTCTGGGTTTGTGGGGCACCTTGTTGCTGACCTCGATGCTGTTCACCTTGGTTCACGCTGGCCAGTACCCGCTGCTAATGATGGCGATGCTGTTTAGCTTTAGCTTAATCCTGGGATTGGCGCGGGAAAAAACCGGTTCGGTCTATGTGCCGATGGCAATGCATGCGGCGAATAATCTGCTGGCATTTATCCTGATCAACTGGATAGGTTATGTCTAAGCGGCGCCTGTGCATCGCCTTGCTGTTGGGAAGCCCGGTGTTGAGCCTGGTTTCCCTGCATGGCTGGCAGTGGTATCAAACGCCCAGAGTGACGTTAAGCCCGGAGTTGTGGCAACCGACTTCTTCAACCAACACGGCTGTCGTGGATCTTAGCTTCTGGACCCAAAAGCGTCATGCCCACCAGTTGCAACTGACGAAAGACTTTGTGTTGCAAAGCCGCAGCGGCAGCATTGGCATCCGCTTAACCTCGCTTAGTTACCCCAGTTTGTATCCGTCCAAGGTTCGGGTTGGCTTTGAGCTGCTCGAGCCGGAGGATTTTGAGGTGCTTAGTCAACAGCAGAACTTTGTGCTGCGTCCACAAGGGTAAATGCTCTGTCATCGGGCGGTAATTTCGGTAGAATAGAGCCATTACGAACAAAGGAAGCATCGTTATGGCATTAAATGTAGTGATACTGGCGGCCGGTAAAGGCACACGGATGAAATCGGACTTGCCCAAGGTGTTGCACCGGGTGGCGGAACGGCCGATGGTGCAGCATGTGATTGATACCGCCCGCGCTTTGGGCTCCGACCAGCCGCAGCTGGTGTATGGTTATGGCGCTGAAGCGTTACAAAGCGCCCTTGGCGAGCAGCCGCTGCACTGGGTGCTGCAGGCCGAGCAACTGGGCACCGGCCATGCGGTGGCGCAGGCGGTGCCGAATATCGCCGATGAGGATACCGTGCTGGTGTTGTACGGCGATGTGCCTTTAACCCGGCTGGATACTTTGCAGCAATTGCTGGCAGTCAAACCTACCAATGGCCTGGCCATTCTAACCGTCAATCTGACCAACCCAACCGGTTATGGCCGCATTGTGCGTGAGAACGGCAAAGTGGTTGGCATTGTTGAGCAAAAAGACGCTACGCCCGAGCAGCTGCAAATCAACGAAGTCAACAGCGGCATCATGGCGCTGCCCGGCAAGCAGTTAAAAGACTGGTTAAGCCGTTTATCCAACAACAATGCCCAGGGTGAATACTACCTTACCGATGTGATTGCGATGGCACATGCCGAAGGCGTTGAAATTGCCACCGCTCAGCCGCAAGATCCGATGGAAGTAGAAGGTGCCAACAATCGGGTGCAATTAGCCGCGTTAGAGCGCGCCTATCAGCAACGCCAAGCCGAAGCATTAATGCTGGCAGGTGCCAATTTGCGCGATCCGGCTCGCATTGATGTGCGTGGTAGTGTGGAAGTAGGCAATGATGTGATGATCGATATCAATGTCATTTTTGAAGGCAAAGTGGTGCTGGGCAAAGGCGTGACCATTGGTGCCAACTGCATCTTAAAAGACTGCACTATCGGCGATAACACCGAGATTAAGCCTAACTCGATGATTGAAAAGGCAACGGTGGGCGCGGATTGCTCCGTAGGTCCTTATGCCCGTCTGCGGCCGGACTCGGTGATGCTGGATGACAGCCATGTCGGTAATTTTGTCGAAATGAAAAAAACCACCCTTGGCAAAGGCTCCAAAGCCAACCATCTGACCTACCTCGGCGATGCCGTCATTGGTGAAAAGGTGAATGTGGGTGCCGGTACCATTACCTGTAATTACGATGGTGCCAATAAGTTTGTTACCACCATCAAAGATGGTGCTTTTATTGGCTCAAACAGTTCATTGGTAGCACCAGTCTCGGTAGGGGTAAATGCGACTGTTGGGGCTGGCACTGTATTAACCCGCGATGCAGGCGATGGCGAACTGGTGGTCGCCCGCGCCAAACAACGCCATATCACGGACTGGCAGCGGCCAGTGAAGCAGCAGCCAGGTAAAAGTTGATGCGAACATTGTGGTGGACTGCGTTGCTGCTGCTCATGCTGTTTCCTGCAGGTGCTCAGGCGCATTGCTTTATGCTGGAAGCTTTTGGCAGCTCTCCTTTTGGTGTTTGTTACACTGACGGACCTGTGTATGTGATCACGTGGGTATTTTTACTGTGGCTGATGGCCACCATCACCTTTGGTCTGCTGCTGTTAAACCCCAGAGTGCACTTGTTGATTAAAGTGGTGCTCTTTGTGTTGTCGTTGCCAGTCAGTCTGGTATTGCTGCCGCTGTTGTTTGCTTTGCAGTGGTTGCAGCAGCGTTTGGGTTGGCTGCAACCTTTGGCTGTTCCTAACGTGCAAGAGCAAGAGCTTGCTAAGGAAGTCGCTGTGGCTGGTGTGCAAACGGCCTCGCCAACTCAGTTACTGCAGCTGGGGCATTGGCAACTGAACCCGGTGACGCATCAACTTGGGTTGGAAGGTGAGTGGCAAACGTTGGAGCCTAAGGTTTATCAATTGCTCGCCTATTTTATAGAGCATCAGGGGCGGGTGATTAGTCTGGAGGAGTTGCATCAAAATATCTGGACCGGTCAGGTGGTCACCGATACGGCGGTGCGGCGCAGCATCAGCAAATTACGCCACGCCTTAGGGGATACGGATGCAAAAAATCCGCGTTTTATCCACTCGGTGATGAAGCGTGGCTATCGCTTTGTTATGGATTAAGCCATTGAAAATAAATGTGGTTATAGCTTGGTGGCCACTCGTTCCATGCTAAGTCCACCCTTGGTTGTCGCGATCATCAAGCGCTGGGGGTAGCCTGCTGGCATAGACTGACACGGGGTCAGTCGTTGCAAGAGGATTACCCATGGATATGTTAGCCATTATCAACGTCAGTACTGAATTGGGCGCTGTAGTCACCAGTAGCCTTGAAGCCGCCAGCAGCGCGCAACTGGCTACAGCAACTGAGCCAGCAGCGACAAGGGGCCCTTGTTATCGGCAGGGCAGTTTTGGCTTTGGCGATTGCAGTATGTCTGAATCAGTCCCATCGGCTGGCTCCACCAGCTTCAGCTGGCTGTGGCTGAATGTACTTTTTGCCATGATGTTCCTGCGACAAGATATCCACCGCTTTTGGAAACTAGCCACCTTCTTGTTTGGGTTACCGGGTACCGCCCTGATAGCTGGCTTTTTGTGGTTGATGGGCCGAAGTCGTACTGCAACGGATCCTGGCCGTTAGAACCCGATAAGTGGCTTGTCAGGTGACGTGGCGTTGGTAATTTAGTTTGTTTGTCGATGCAGCTGCGGTAACATCTTATTATGGTGTGTTGAGTCTTTGAGTGCTGTGTCTAAAATCGTTGTTGGTGACTACATCCTGGATACGAAGCAGCAACTGCTGTTTCAACAGCAGCAAGAAGTGGCGATTGAGCCAAAAGCCTTCTCCTTGTTGCTGTATTTGTATCACCAACGTGAGCGCTATGTCAGTTTAGAAGAGCTGCACCAGCAGGTCTGGACTGACCGGGTGGTCAGTGATTCCGCCGTGCGCAGCTGCATTAAAAAGCTGCGCACTGTGCTGGATGATCATGATGTTCGCCAACCACGCTACATCAAATCGGTCGCCAAGCGCGGTTATAAACTGGTTTGTCCGGTCAGTGAACTCGACGCAGAGCCAGCGATGGAGACGGCTACAGCAGCCGATATTGCAACGACGATTCCTACTCTGGCTCCCGGCTCACCGGCTATCGTGCTGGCAAAGCGCCCTGCTCAATTCATCCGGTGGCTGGTACTGTCTGGTGTTGCACTGGTGCTGTTGTGGTTGCTGTTGCCATGGCTTCAGACCCCCAAGACTACTGAACTATCGCTACCATCACCACTAGCGAGCCAGCTATCATCCAGCCAGCTACTATCTGGCCTGCCTATTTCCACCCCGGCCGGAGAAAAGCGTGGTCTGGCCCTGTCCCCGGATGGTGCCTACCTGGCATTTCTCGGCCGCTCCAATCAAAGTGAGCTTTGGCAAGTTTATCTGATGAATAGGGAGAGCGGTGATATCCGCCTTCTTCCAATCAGGTCCCAGCAGCCTAAAAAACTGCTGTTTGATGGTGAACAATCCCTGTTAGTGTTGGATGAGGTGCTAGGAAGCTCCGCGATAACTCGTCTGACACTGATAGAGAATATGCAACCGACTAAAGAGGAAAAGGTAGCAGGTTTTCCCTTAATCGGGCATTTTAGCCCGGCAGCAGAAAGCAAGACTTGGTTGGTCAATGCTGTTGATGATTTGCAAGGCACCGTTAAATTGTATCGTTGGTACGAAGATTCGGGAGCGTTTAAACTGCTGCAGGCACGAAGCAGTGCTATCGACCATATTTATCACTCAGAGCTTTCCCCCTCTACACAGCGATTAGCTAGCGCCGTGTTCCTTAACGCCTCTGAATTTCGACTGGAAGTTCAGGACGTACAGTCAAAGCAAATCCTCTATTCAGAGAAAGTAGCAGGCCGGGTAGATAGATTGGCATGGCGCGATGAAGCGTCAATTATTATGCTCGACGCTGAGCAAGGTCTGGTATTGGTTGAGCTGGCATCAAATAGCCAGAGGGTGATCCTGGGGCATGGCGATGAAACAATCAAAGATTTTGTTCTTGTCGGAACTGAACAGCGGCTGCTATTGCTGCGAAATGAATATTTATCAGAGCCAGTGTTTCAAGAGTTTGCACTGAACCATGGATTAGCGGCCGAACGCATTATAAAAGTACCTAATGGCGTACGCCGACTCAATTATGCAGAGAGCGAACAGTGGTACTTCGGTCTAGTCAACCAGCAGAGTCATTGGGAGTTAATTAAATATCATCAACTCAGTGATAATAGGGAGACCCTGTTCACTAACGATAAGGCCATTGAACTAGTGGATTATCACGCTGAGCGGCATGCCTTATTGCTGCATGATGGTCAACGACTGATAGTGCTAGATTTGCAGCAAAACTCGATAGAGTTGGTGTCTACTTCACAAGTGTTTTTCGATAGTCATGCCGCATTTTCTCTGGACGGAGCGAGTGTTTATTTTGGCCAGCTTATTGCCGGCGAATGGGGAGTGTACCAGTTTGATCGTGCCAGTCGCTCTAGACGTCAGCTTGTTAAAGGCTATCGCGCATTACGTGAAACTTCCGATGGGTTTATTGCTGCCTCGGCACGGGGAGAGCTGTATCAGCTGGATCAACAATTTCGTCAGCTAAAATCGCTTGGACATAGCATTAACACTGAATTTATCAGCCGTTGGTATGTCAAGGGGCCGCAGTTGATTTGGAGTGATTTCGATTTTGTCTCTACCTGGTTAAACCAGCTCAATTTAGACAGCGGTCAGTTTCAGCAAAGCCGTTTTCCATACCAAACAGTCTGGCCTCGATTTGCCATTAATCAGGATGGTAGCCGTGTGCTGGTTTATGGCTTAAGTTCACGTACCACAAATCTTATCGAAGTTGATTTATCTGCTGACCACTCTTCCCTTTAACCGTTAAAGCCGCATTTATTTACCATTCTTGCTAGTGATCGCTTGGTGATAAAAAAGCGATCATAAAATTATTGTGTTAATTCCCTTTTGTTCATACTATCAAATGTAAAAAATAATACATCAAAGATGAATTTAGGGAGTGCTATGAAAACCAATCTAAGTACGCTGGTCTACAGCGCTGTTGGTTTGGTGTCTGCTTTATTGCTGATCAGTGGCTGGAGCATCGGTTTTGCCGGTGGGCTGCACTACCTCAGTGCATCCAGTGTCAGCGTGGCGACGGTGCAAAGTGGCGACTTTACCCAGCGCGTGACCGGCTATGGCAGCTTACAGTCGCAAAACCAGCGTTTGCTGACGGCCAGCAGCATGGCGACGGTGGATGAAATCAAGTTGCGTCCCGGTGCTGTGGTCGAGCCGGATACGGTGATCCTTACGTTAAAAAATCCTGCCTTGGAAATTGCCGCCCAGCAGGCGCTGGCCAACCTGCACAACAAGCGCAGCAACAGCCGCCGGCTGGCGCTGGAGCAGCAGCGCGAAATTCTGGAGCAAAGCTCGCGCTTAGCTGAACTGAAATCCGATTCTGAACTGGCCGCGCTGCAAGTGGAAGCCGAAGCGCCGCTGGCAGTAGCCGGCATTATTTCGGCGATGGATGCAAGGCGCAGCCGGGCCCGGGCCGAGCAGCTGGCCGAGCGTTATCAGTTGGAGCAACAAAAACTCGCTACCCTGCAGGAAGTGCATCAGCAGTATTTATTGATCCAGCAAGAAGATATCCAGCAAGCGGAAGCCGAGCTGAACAATGCCATCAGCCAGTTGCAGCAACTGGTGGTGCGGGCAGGTCTGGCAGGTGTATTGCAGCGCTTGCCGGTTAGTCTCGGCCAGAGCGTCAATGTCGGCGATCAGCTGGCGTTGGTTGGCAGTTTGTCGCCTTTGGTGGCCGAAGTCAAAGTACCGCAAATGCAGGTAAGGCTGTTGCAGACAGGGGCTATGGCGGAAGTCGATACCCGCCATGGCATTGTCACTGGTCAGGTGGTGCGGATAGATCCTGTAGTAGCCGATGGCGCGGTGCAGGTGGATATTTTATTGCCCGAGCAATTATCCGCCGATATCCGGCCGATGCAGATGGTGGATGCGCGCATTCATGGCCAAAGTCGTGGTCAGGTTAGCTTTGTCGATCGGCCGGCAGGTGTTGCCGAGGATGCCAGGGTGGAGCTGTTTAAATTGGATGCGAATCAGGTGGCCAGCCGGGTAGCGGTGCAATTTGGCAAGGCCTCTGGCCAGCAAATCGAAGTGGTGTCGGGCTTAAACCCGGGCGACCGTATTATTATCAGCGATCTGCAGCTTGATAGCAGCGTGCGGCAACTGAAACTGACTCAGTAAGGATTGGACGATGAAAACCGATGTACTCAAAGTAACACAACTGAAAAAAGTATTTCAATCCGGCCAGCAACAGCAAGCGGTGCTTAATGGGGTTAGTTTCAGCGTGCAGCAAGGCGACTACGTGGCAATTTGCGGCCCTTCTGGCTGCGGTAAATCCACCCTGCTGAATATTCTTGGTTTGCTCGATACCGCCGATGGCGGTGAATACTACATTGATGGCCAACTGGTATCCGATATGAACGCTGAGCAGCGGGCGCAAATGCGCAGCCGCCGTATCGGCTTTGTGTTTCAGGCCTTTAATCTGATTGATGAATACACAGTGCTGGATAATGTCGCTCTGCCGCTGAAATACCGTGGCGATAGTGTTAAACAGCGCCAGGCACGGGCACTGGAGTGTCTGGAGAAAGTTGGTCTGGCCGATAAAGCCGCGCTTTTCCCCAACCAGTTATCCGGTGGTCAGCAGCAGCGGGTGTCGATTGCCCGGGCGCTGGCGGCCGACTCCGGCATTATGCTGGTGGATGAACCTACCGGTAACCTGGACTCCAAAAATGGCGATGCGGTGATGGCGCTGCTGGCCGATTTGCACCAGCAGGGTACCACCATAGTACTGGTCACCCACGACCCCCGCTACGCCACCATGGCGCACCGGCAAATTCATTTGCTGGATGGTCAGGTGGTCGCCGCCGAGGCGCTGCAGACTGATGCAGAGGAGCAAGTGGCATGAATGGGCGCCTAATCTGGTCGATGCTGTGGCGCAACTTTCTACAAGCCAGGCAATACTACCTGACTGTCGTGGTCAGCCTGGTGTTTACCCTGACACTGCTGTTTAGTGTGCTGAGTTTGGTCAATATTACCTTCTTTGCGCCCCTGCCTTATCAGAATGATCGCGAGCTTTATTTTGTGGGCGGTGAGCTGAATTATCAGGGGGCCGTGCATCAAGCCAGCAATGTACAGACTTTGTTTGACCTGCAGCAAAACAGTCAGTTGCTGCAGCAGATGGCGGTGTATTTTAGCTTTCAAACTGAGTACAAGCTGCTGGATCAGCCAACACGGCCAAGAGTTCCGGTACTGTTTGGCGCGCACGATATTTTCGAGGTGATGGGGGTAGAGCCTTTATTGGGTCGGCTTTTTAACGAGCAAGAACAAATGGGCAATAAGCAGCCCTCGGTGGTGCTCAGTCAGGCCATCTGGCAGCAGCATTATGGTGGGCGGCCGGATATTGTTGGCCAAAGCATTCAACTGAATCAGCGCCAGTTTACCGTGATAGGGGTGGTGAAGCAGGCGCTGGAGTTGCCGGGCTTTACCGATGCGCATGAGGCCATTTGGCTACCGCTGGATATGGATGAGCGTATTGATATTCGCGGTTTTGGGGGGTACTCGGGTGGTTTTGCAGCGCTGGGCCGGTTAAAGCCCGGAGTAAGCCAGCAGGATGCCAATGCCGAAGCCTATCAGCTGTTAAAGCAAGCCTCGGCTGAGCGCGACCCTGACTTGCAGGGGGTGTTTGAGTATTACGGTAAAGTCGTGCCACTGCGCCAGCAAATTCAGGGCGACTCCGGCCGTTTGGTGTTGATGCTGTTGGCCGGAGTGTCGTTGCTTACTTTAATTGCGTTGGTCAATTTATCCAGCATGCAGCTGGCGCGGGCGGTCAAGCGCTTGCAGCCACTCGCGGTTTGCTATGCCTTTGGTGCCAGTAAAAAGCAAATGTTTCTGCAGGTGTTTCGCCACAATATCGCCTTGCTGGCCGGTGCCGGCTTACTGGCGCTGCTGCTGACCTGGCTGGGCTTTGGCGTGATTGCCAGTGTGGCCAGCGAGCAATTGCCACGCATCAGTGCGCTGCGTATTGATGGCATGATGTTGCTGTTCACAGCCCTGGTGCTACTGGGAATAGCCTTGCTGTTTAGCTGGATTGAGCTCAGCGGCGTGCGCGAACAGCAGTTGATGGCCAGTTTGCAAAGCAGCGGCAAAGGGGCCGGCAAGCAACTCAAGCAGGGGGTGGCGCACAGTTTGATTGGGGTGCAGCTGATGTTGTCCTTGCTGGTGCTGCTGGCAACCGCCCATGTGTTTGTTGCCGCCTGGGCGGAAGCCAACCGACCTACCGGCATCGACAGCCGCGATCTGTGGTCGCTTGACGTAAATTACAGCGATCTGGATAACCGCGAGCAGCGGCAAAACCAACATCGGGCCTTGCTGCAAAGTCTGGCTGCCTTGCCGCAAGTGCAGCAAGTTACTGCGGTATCTGAGCCACGGGCACCCCGGGTGCGTAACCAGGATACGGTTAGCAATGCGCAAGGGGAAATCATCACCTCGGCCCGTATCATTCGGGTGCTGCCAGGTTACTTCCAATTTTACGGTCTTGAGCTGAGTGGTCAGGATTTTACTGCGGAGCAAGTCGGGCTGGAGCATTACCCGCTGATTATTAATCAGCGATTGGCTGATCGTATTGCCCGCACTTCCGGCAAGCCTGCGTTGGGGCAAACACTATCCATTTACCAGGACAGTACCCAGCGGCAAATTATCGGCGTGGTGGCCAATACCAACTTCCCCGGCGATCCGGGCTATGAGGTGGATGAAGTCTATTACCCGGCAGAAAACCCCGGCTGGCGTGACTACAGCTATCTGCTTAAGTTAACTCCTGGTGCAACCCTGACCGATATCGCCTTGCTGGAGCTACTGCGCCAGCAAGATCCGCGACTCGATTTGATTGAGCTCACCACAGTAGCAGCCGCTTTTGCCCGCTATTCGCTGGCGCACCGGCTGGCGGCGGCCTTGGCGGCCACCCTGGCACTGATGAGTTTACTGACGGTACTGGCCGGTATTGCCGGTATTGTCAGCTACCTGGTGCAGGCGCGGCGGTATCAGCTGGGAGTAGAAATGGCGATGGGTGCCAGCTTAAAGCAATTGCTTAAAGACAACCTGGTTAAGCTGGCGCAGCCAATAGCAGCCGCGTTGCTGCTCGGCTTTTCCTGCTTCTTTTTCCTGGCCGGCATCAGCCGCACCCAACCCGAGCTGATGTTTCAGGCCAACTGGACCTTAGTTGCCGCCCTGCTGGCGCTATTGGCATTAGCCGCCCTGCTCTGCAGCTTTGTGCCATTGCGCCGGGTGCTGCTGACCGATCCGGTAAAGGCACTGCGCAATGAGTGATAACAACGTGAGTGAACCTGGCAAAACAACCGTAAACTGGGAAAAGTACACCGCGCTCAGCTCAATGCTGGTTGCGGTTTGTGCCCTAGTGATTTCCATCTGGCAAAGTTACAGCATCCAGCAGCATAATAAATTGTCGCTTAGACCTTATTTGGAAGCTGAATTTAACACTTCTTTAGAGGGCTACTGGGAACTCTATATTAACAATCAGGGCATGGGGCCGGCACAAGTCACTAGCCTGAAGTATAAAGTGGATGGCAAGCTTTATCAGAATCGTGACGAGTTCTTAATTGCGTTGGGCGAAGATCCGGAATGTTACAGCACAGGCAATATTGGCCGCTTTTATAAAATTGCGGATAGACAGATAGCTTTTCGAACCTTAAATGCTTCTTGTTATAAGCCCCTGGAGCAGATGGAAGCATCCTTGAGTCGGATGCAAATTGTACTGGAATATCAGTCACTCTATGGTGAAAGTTATCGGTTGGTTATTGGTGATCAAGATGCTGCTGGTTAGCCCACTGAGTTGCTTGGTGGGTTTAGTGGCAATACTTAAACCGGCAGTGGCCACTGCATCCGAATCTCGGCGCCGCCCTCTGGTGGGTTATGGGCTTCAATGCTGCCGCCGTGTTGCATCACAATTTCCCGGCACAGCATCAGGCCAATGCCGGAGCCGCCTGTTTTGGTGGTGTAAAAGGGCGTAAAGAGGTTGTCGATATTGGCAAAGCCGGGGCCATTGTCCCTTACCAACAGCCATTGCTGCTGCCCTTGTTGATAGGCAGTGATCTGGAGTTTGGTATCGGCTGAATCCCCGGCTGCCTCGGCGGCATTTTTGGCCAGGTTCAGCAGCAGCTGGCGCAGTTGGTTTGGGTCGGCGTAGCAGCTGCTTTCGCCATCCACTATCAGTGGGATCGGGCTGGTAAGCTGCAGCTCATCCACCACCGCGGTTAAATCGCACCACTCGGGTTGGCTGGCCGGCAATTGCTGCACTTTCGCATACTGATCAATAAAGGCCAGCAGCCGTTGGCTGCGCTGTTGTATGCGCTCCAGCACCAGCCGGGTTTGTTGCTCGGCGAGTTGCGGTTGGCTCAGTAAGGTTTCGGCCATCGAGGCCATCGGTGTCAGGGAATTGCGCAGCTCATGGCTGAGTACCCGGATCAGTTGCTGCTGGCTGTGCTTTTGCTGTTGATACAGCGGGTGACGCAAATCCAGCGCATAGTAAAGATGCTCCTGTGCCTCAGCCGGCCCAAATGTCAGGCAAAGCTGCTGCCAGCCTGTTGTCAGCTCAGGCCGTTGCAGCCCATGCGTTTGCGGCACAAAACCAAGGCTGCTGGCATGGCTGCCCAACAGCAATGGCTGGGGGAAAGCCTGGCTGGCTGCCGGATTGGCAAAGCGTAGCTTTAGCTGGTGATCAAACAGACAAACCGGAAAGGGAAGTTGTTGCCACAACAGATCGTCGGGTCGCCAGGCCTGTTGCTGCTGCTGGCTGGCCCATTGTGCCAGATCCTGCTGCAGCCATCGGTACTCCGGCAGTGCCGGCCGGTCGCTGGTACTATCTGCTTGCTGCAATGCCTGGCCCAGCGACAGCCGAAGTTGCTGCAACTGTTTTTTTCGTTGTTGCCAGAGTCCATACCAGAGTGCTGCCAGAGGCCAACTGAGTACAAATGCCAGGGTGCCGAGCTGCAGTGGGCTCCAGCCGCGCTGCTGCAGCAACAGCAGTAACAGCACCAGCGTGCTCAGGCTAAACAGCAGCAAGCAGCGATACAACAGCGACGGCATCAGTGGCTGCCCAGCTCAGGGTATTTTTCCAGCCGCCGTGCCAGTGCATGGCGGGAAATGCCGAGCAGGCGTGCCGCTTCCGTCAGTTGCTGGCCACTGCTAGCCAGAGCTTGCTGGATCAGCCGCTGCTCCGTTTCGGCCAGGTTCAGGCTGTCCGCTGGCGCGCTGGTTTGGTTGTTTTGCAGCAGCAAGTGCTGCGGTTGAATGGTTTCGGCCTGGCAAAGCAACACCGCCCGCTCCAGCGTATGCGTTAACTCCCGCACATTGCCCGGCCAGGGATACCCCAGCAAGGTCTGCATCGCCGCCGGGCTGATACTCAGCGGTGGCTTGTGGTATTTCTGACACAAACCGCTCATTATCTGCTGACACAAAAGGGGGATGTCCTGCTGGCGCTGACGCAGTGGCGGTAACTCCAGTACAAAGGTATTAAGGCGATACAGCAGATCCTGCCGGAACAGCCCCTGCTTTACCAGTTGCTGCAAATCGGCATTGGTGGCGCTGATAATACGGGCCTGGCTGCGCTGCGATCGGCTGGAGCCGACAGCTTCAAACTCGCCGCTTTCCAACACCCGCAGCAGTTTGGGCTGCAGCTGGGGTGGCAGACAGCCGACTTCATCCAGAAACAGGCTGCCCTTACCGGCTAGCGCAAAGCGTCCGGTGCGGCTTTGTTTGGCGTCGGTAAATGCGCCTTTTTCATGGCCGAATAACTCCGCTTCAAACAAGGATTCAGGAATAGCGGCCATATTGACCGCCACCAGCGGTTGCTGACTGCGCTTTGATAATTGATGCAACCGGCTGGCCAGCAACGACTTACCGGTGCCGTTTTCTCCCAGAATCAGCACCGAGGCATCGGTTGGTGCCAACTGCTGCACCAGTTGTTCCAGTTGTTGCATAGCCGGGCTTTCGGCAACCCATTGCTGCTGCTCCGGTTGCAGCAGTTGCTTCAGGTGCTGGTTTTCTTGTTGCAGCTGCTGGTGCTCCAATTGCTGGCGGATCAGCTGCAACAACTGCTGGTTGTTCCAGGGTTTCTGGATAAAAGAGCGGGCGCCTTGCTGCATGCCTGCAACGGCCAGTTCAATGCTGGCCCAGGCCGTCATCAGGATCACTGGTAAATCCTGCATTTTAAGTTCAGCGAGCAGGGCCAGGCCTTCTTTGCCTGAGGTGGTGTCTTGCTGGAAGTTCATATCCAGCAGCACCAGATCCGGCTTTTGCCCGGCTTGCTGGCGGACTGCCTGAGGCGTGGCAGCGCTGATTACCCGGTAACCGGCGCCGGCCAGTAATAGCTCCAGTGCCAGACGGATATCGTCATCGTCGTCGGCAATCAGGATCAAAGCATTGGTCATGGTTGGTTCCTTTTCCAGATGTTGCAAAATGGCCCTCAGGCCATTTTCGGGGCAGGCTGTCGTACCCTACCTTGCCTTTATAAGGAGCGCAAGGACTGCATCGGATCACGGCGAATCACCTGCCAGCCCGGTAACAGCAAGGCCGGTAGTGCCGCCAGCAACAGCAGGGCGTTGAGCAGCAGCAGGTTGCTGCTGCTAAAATCCGGCAGGCCTGGCAGTTGCAGTGCCAGTTGCTGGTACAACACGCTGCAAAGCAGCGCCGCAGTGCCAAGGCCCAGCCCAATCAGGGCCAGTGGCAGCCTGGCCAAAAACCACAGCACTTGCTGCTGGCTGGCACCTGTAGCCAGCCGAATAGCCAACTCATAACGGCGCTGTTGGCTATTCTGCCGGCTTACCCCGGCGATGCCCAGCAGCGCCAGCAGCAGGCTGATACCGGCAAGGACGGCAATTAACGCCAAATGCATCCGCTGCTCCGCGGTGATGAGTTGCCACAAGGAATGAACCAGCATCACATCCGCCTGGTAACTGGCATCCAGTGACTGGATGGCGCTGCTGATGTCCGCTTCTAGGAGCTGCTGGCCCGCTGGAAACAGCAAGGTAAACTGGCCGACAATACTGTCTTTCGCCTGATTAAGTGCACCAGTCGCTGGCAAATACAGGCTAGGGATAGCCATTAGAAAGTTTTTGCTATTGCCGGCAATACCGATGATTTGGTAGTGGCGCTCACCAAGCATTTGAATGGACTGACCAAGCAATTGTTCTGGCTGATCGGGGCTCAGCAACAACGCCAGCCGGTGTTCCAGGATCACACTCTCTATTGGATCATCGCTCTGAAAGCTACGACCATAGAGGATAGGGGTTTGAAAGCTGGCAAAGTAGGCTGGATCCACCGCCATTGAGATGGCATCAATCGCCAGCTCTTGCTCGGGATGCTGCACTTTGGTGACGGACAACATATTGGTGATGGGGGCTGCCCCTGCCAGCACCTGGGCTTCTGGCCAGAGTTCTGCCAGCTGTTGTTGCCAGTTGGTATAGTGCTGCCGAACCAGCCCATCTTCATCGTCTGTGTAGGTACTTACCAAGGGTTGCTCCAGCCTGACCTGCACACTGTTGCCTGGGTCAAACCCCCAGTTGTGGTATAAGTCCTGATAAGCCGTGACCGCAATCATGCCTGCCACAAACACCATGCAGCCAGAGAGTATCAGTTGGGCCAGCAGCAAGCTGTGTTGCAACCAGGGTTTTTGTTGTTGTGCCCGTCCTTTACCACTGCTTTGCAGTTGCTCGCTAAGCAAAGCAGTGCTACCAACCGGCCAGCTGAATATTGCCAGCAGCAGCAGGCTTAGCAGGCATAGCAGCAATAAACTGGTGACATCCAGCCCGATGCTTTGCACCAGTGGCAGGCTGGAGCCAGCCAATTCAGGCAGCCACTGCAGCAGCCAGAGGCAGCCCAGCATGCCCAGCAGCATGGCTGCCAGTACCAAAGGCAGATTTTCGCAGGCAACCAGTAGCCGTAATTTGTTGCGGCTACTGCCGCAAAAGCTTTGCACGGCAAACTCATGCTGGCGTCCCTGATAATGGCCCAGTAATAGATTGGCCAGATTTAAGGTAGCCATCGCCAGCAAGGCCAGGGTGACCAGCAGTAATAATACCAACAGCCGCTGACTGTCGCGCAGCAGGTATTGGCGGTAATCGGTCGCTTCCGGCACAAAATCAAAGTGCTGTGCCAGCATGGCGACCGTTGGTTGTTGCTCTTTCAGTTGCTCCAACCAATGCAAGATATCGTTTTTAGTGGGCAGGGCTTCCTGGTGCTGGCGTAAAATGGCAACACCACTGGATCCCATCGAGAAGCTACCTTGTGCGGCCATTGTCTCTGCAGGCTGGAAGAAATGCCATACTTGCTCGGAAAGGGCAGGATCTTTAAATGGGGTAGCATAAAAATCCTGCAAAACACCGCGGATCAGATAGTCGCCACTTGCCAACTGCAAAGGCTGGCCGACGATATCCGGGCGGCGTTGAAACTGGCTGTGCCAGAAAGACTCTGAGATCCACACATCCTGTGTGGAGGCCTGTTTAGTGCTATTACCCAGCAGCAAGGGGAGCCCCAACAGTTCAGTGAAGCCTGAGCTGGCGGTGAATTCGCTGAGTGATGCCTTGCTGTCAGCCTGATCTGTCAATCGGGTAGTGGATTGCAGTAAAAAGCCTGAGTCACCGTAGGGAGCAAGTGCCTCTTGATACACTGCAAAAGAAGCTGCATCGATCAGGTTGAGTTGCATGCCTCCTACCGAAAAGCTCAACTGATGCACACTAAGCTCATCGGCTTGAGCAATGCCCGGCAACGGCTGCCATAAAATGCGATTGCAAAGCGTTAGCACTGTTAGGACTGCTGCTAAGGTTAAGCCCAGGCTGACTACTACCGGCAGGCTGAACTTGGGCTGCAGCAGCAGGCGGTGCAGGCCAAAGGAAAAACGTTGCCAATAGAGCATCATGCGACCTCCTGCTGCTGGGCTGCCAGCACCTGGCCATCCAGCAATTGAATATGGCGGTTGGCACAGCGGCTGTAGCGCTGATCGTGCGTCACCATCACAATGCTGGTGCCGCTACGGTGCAAATCCAGCAACAGCTGCATCACGGCATCGCCGTTTTTGCTGTCCAGGTTACCGGTGGGCTCATCCACCAGCAGCAATTCCGGCGCACCCACCAGGGCCCGGGCGATGGCAACACGCTGCTGCTGTCCCCCGGACAGCTGGTGCGGATAAAAATCGTGGCGATGGCTCATGCCGACCTGCTCCAGGCAGTGCTCTACCCGGGCTTTGATGCTGCTCTGGCGCTCGCCGCGGTGTTGCAGCGGCAGCGCGACATTATCAAATACGCTGATGGTATCGATCAGATGAAATGCCTGAAACACAAAGCCTATATGGCGGTTGCGGATGCGTGCCCGTTGATTCACGCTCAGCGGTCGGGTATCGATACCAGACAGCAGGTAGCTGCCTTCATCAAAGGTATCCAGTAGGCCCAGAATATTCAGCAAGGTGGATTTACCGCAGCCGGATGGCCCGGTAATGGCGGCAAAATCGCCCTGATAAATACTAAGATCAATGCCTTGCAGCGCCAGGGTGGCGGTGCTGCCCTGAATAAACTTTTTGTGCAGGTTTTGTACCTGAACCAGCGGTTGTGTTGTGGTGGTCATACGAGTGTCCTTTGTCCTGTTTAGCGTCTTAGCGCCAGTGTGATTTGTGTCGGCCATTGACTGGCATCGATGGAAAGTACTTTGTCACCGGGGTTCAGCCCGTCTTCAACCAGCAAGCGGCGTTGACTAAGCTCGCCAAAACGCACCTCACGGACTTCGGCGCGATCACTGCTGGTTTGAATAAACACCCGTTGGCTGCTGTTTGGCCGCAGCCCGGGCAACTGTGGCAACGACAAGGCTTGCTGCAGCTGCGTCAGCTCCACCTGGGCATGAATTTGTTGCATCGGGCGCAGCCCTGCAGGCAAAGGTTGCGGCAGCTGCACTTCGGCCGCTACGGTGCCCTGGTTTATCACCGATTCGATGCGACTGATTTCGCCCTGAATAACACCGGCTGGTGTTTCAATCAGCACGGGCTGGCCGGGCAACACCTGGCTGGCGTGGCGCTGATGCAGCTGAATACGGGCATTCAGTTGATGCTGGCTGCCGACCCGGGCCAATGCCTGGCCTTGTTGCACGCTTTCGCCAATTTCGACCTCCAGTTGCTGCAGGATCCCCACCATACCGGCACTTAGTTGCATTTGGCTTTGTTGCAGTCTCAGCAGATCGAACTCTTGCTGCAGCTGCGTCAGCTCAAGCTGCTTTTGCTGCTGCTCAGCCAGCTGCAATTGTGCAAACTGTTGGTATTTGTGTTGTTCAAAGTGAAGCCGCTGCTGCTGTTGGTGCAGTCGAAGCTCTGCCCGTTGCAATTCGATGCGGGCGGCGATGCAATTGGCGGCCAACTCCTGATTAACGCTCAGCTCCAGGGTTGCCTGATCAACCAGGGCTTGTAGTTCTGCCAGCACGCCCTGCTGTTCCAGCAGGCTACTTTGCTGGCGAGCGGTAAAGGCTGCAATTTCAGCCTGCTTTTGCTGCAAGGCCCGTTCAGCCGATTGCACTTTATGATTCAGTTCCGGGTTTTCCAGCTGCAGGATCACGGTATCTTCTGTCAGCGGGCTGCCAGGCCTGTGTGCGATGGCAACCACGGTGCCGGCTGCGGGCGCTGTCAGCAAGCGTTGCTCGACAGCTATCAACTGGCCGAGCGCATTGCTGTAGAGGGTGAGATCCCCTTGCTCGACGGTTGCTGTGCTGTACTGCGCCAGTGAGATTGAAGGCAAGGTGGCGCGACTGAGCGCAAACGCGGAACCTGCCAGAACCAGTAACAGGCCGCCCAGCAGCACTAAGCGGGGCCAGCGGCGGGTTGGTGTGAGTTGAATATCCATAGTTAAGCCAGCGTCGTTTTGGTTGTATGGCTTAATGAAAGAAGTGTGCCAGTTTTATTTTTGTTTTAAATCATGTGTTTAAATGTTCGTTTGTTCGGTTGGTGCGCGAAAGCGCGCCTGGCTGCGCGCTTTCGCTCTCGTTTTAGCTGGCTTTATCCACCAACACGGAAATAGCCCCATCGCCGGTCACATTACAGGCAGTGCCAAAGCTATCCTGCGCCATATAAAGCGCAATCATCAGCGCAATGGCGGCGTCGCCAAAGCCCAGCATCGAAATCAGCAAGGCAACGGCCGACATCACGGCGCCGCCCGGTACCCCTGGCGCAGCCAGCATCACCAGGCCCAGCATCAGGATAAAGGGCAGCATGGTGATAAACGATGGAATGGCCAGGCCATCCTGCATCACCATCACCGCGACCGCGCAGGCAACGATGGTAATGGTGGAGCCCGCCAAATGGGTAGTGGCGCACAGCGGTACGGTAAAGTTGGCAATGTCGTCTTTGACGCCATTGTTTTTGGTGGCCTCAAGCGATACCGGAATGGTGGCTGCGCTCGACATGGTTCCCAGGGCGGTAAAATAGGCGGGCAGCATGTTTTTCACCAGGCCAAAAGGCGAGCGGCCAGCTTTGATGGCCGCCAGGGTAAAGAGCGCAAAGATCCAGACCCAGTGCAGTGCAATCGAAAGCAGCAACACCACACCAAAGGTTTTCAGGGTAGCAAACACTGTACCGGTCACCGCCATCTCAGCAAAGACGCCGGCAATGTAAAACGGCAACAGTGGGATAATCACCTTGGTCAGCAGCAGCTGAATGACATCCCGGCCCTGATCGGATAATTGTTTCAGTTGCTCGGCTCTGGTGGCGGCAATGCCAAGACCAAAAATAAAGGCCAGCGCCAGCGCCGTCATCACATTAAACACCGGCGGAATGGCCAGCTCGATAAAGGGGCTCAGCACAGTGCCATTGCCACTGGTCGCCGCGGCATCGGCCGAGCCTGCCAGCATCGGCACCAGCAAGGCGGCGATAAAAAACGCCAGGCTGCCGGCTAAAATGGTGGAAAGGTAAGCGGTGCCTAAAGTGCGGCCCAGCAGCTTGCCGGAGTTTTGCGGCAAACTGGCAATACCGCTGGTTATAAAAAACAGGATCAGCAGTGGAATGGTAAAAAACAGCAGCTGAGCAAAGAGGCCTTTAAAGGTGATCAGCAGTTGGGTCAGTACCGTCGGGGCATAGAGGCCCAGCAGCATGCCGAGTACAATGCCGGCAATCAGTTTTAAAATAAGCAGCATGGTCGTTTCTCGTTGTTATTCACCAGCAGAGCGCTGGCTGTTCCCTGGTAACTGCCAGAGCATATCATAAAAAAGCTACTTACAAGACTCGTCAGAGGGATTACACTGCCAGTTGTCACTACGATGAAGGGAACCTTTGAATGAAAAAATTCAGCTTTTGGTTAATGGGAACCATAGCACTGGTGTTAGCGGGCTGTGCTCAGGTTAGCAATTTAGCCAGTTACAGTGTCACTGAGCAGCAATTGCAGCAGTTGATGCTGCGTCAGCTCGGCCAGTTGCAACAGCAAACGCGCCTGGCTGGCATGCCGGTGGCTTTGGCGGTAGAGGATATGCAGGTGCAAATAGGGCCGGATAACAGCGACAGTGTGCGGCTTGGCACCACAGCTAGTGCAGTATTCTCAGCTTTTGGCTTGCACTATCCAGCTAGTCTGGCTTTGCAAATTGAAGCCTCACCTTATTACGACTCCAATGAGCAGGCTGTTTATTTGCGTAACTTGCGTCTGCTGGACTCCAGCATTGATGCAGCTGGTTATCGTGGTAATTTAGCGCCACTCAGTACTGAGGTGCTGCAGTTGGTCAATATGTGGCTGCAGGATCAGCCGGTGTATCGCTTGGATGAGAGCGACCCGACCCAGCGTTTGCTGATGCAGATGCCACTGAATATGGCGGTGCAACAAGGCCGGATCCGCTTTAGTCCACGTTAATACAAATCGCGCCGGTAACGCCCCTGTTGCTGCAATGCCTGTAGTTGTTCCGCTCCCAACTCAGCTTGCAGCAGCCGATCAATGGCTTGTCCCATGCCTTGCAGGCTACCACAGAGGTAGATTGCAGCTCCTTGCTCCAGCCAGAGCTTGAGTTCAGGCATACGTTCAGCCAATTGGTGCTGCACATACCGTACTTCAGAACCATCACGTGAAAACACCCGATCCAGTTCCGGCAGGAAACCAAGTTGCTGCCACAGTTGGAGATCTTTGGCAAAGAAGCTATCTACTCCTTGCTGACGTTCACCAAACAGCAGCCAGTTTTGTGTGTGGCCCCGCTTAACCCGCTCCGCCAGCAAACCACGGATACCTGCGATGCCGGTACCATTGCAGATAAAGACCATGGGTCTGTCATCGTCGGGTAGATGGAAATTTGGATGTGTGCGCAGCCGAAGTTGAATAGGCTGCCCTTCCAGCGCATAGCTGGTGAGCCAGCCAGAGCCCAACCCTAAACCATGCTCTTTTTTTACCTGCCGTACCAGCAAGGTTAGCTGGCCTTCATCGGCAATGCTGGCAATGGAATAACTGCGAAGTGGCAGCAAGGGTTGTTGGTGCAGCCAGTTTTCCAGCGATTCATGCTCTGCTGGTCCCTGTGCCGGTAACTCGATTTGTGCCAAAGCACGACAGAGCGGTAGTTGCTGCTGATAAAAGCTGACCGTCTGGCAACCAAACACCTGATGTTCGGTGAGCCAGAGAGCAACGGTGCAACGGCTGTGTTCTGGTTGTATCTCTACCAAATCACCTGCTTGCCAATGCATCCCCTCTTGTCGCGGTAGCTTAACGACAAAGCAGGGGTTACCCTGGCTGCCAGGGTTGATGCAGTAACGGCTTTGCAGTGGCACTTTTAGCCAGCTTTGATGGGTTTCCTGCTCTGCCTGGCCTGCACCAAGTTTTTGCAGCAGTTGTTGCCATTGTTGCCATGGGCTGTTATCGCGCTGGCCCTGATCCCAGGGCACCAAAGGTTGGATGGCTGATGCCCGGTGTTGGGTTAACCAATCCTGCAGCCAGTGACCAAAGGCACAGAAATGCTGGTAGCTGCGATCGCCTAATGCCAGCACAGCAAACTTTAGTTTGGACAGGTCCGGTTGTTGCTGCATGGCATGACGTAAAAAGTGTTGGCCATTATCTGGCGCTTCGCCTTCACCGTAGGTGCTAACAATAAACAAAGCTTGCTCAAAGCTATGCAGGGGCGTAGTGGCTAACGCATTCAGCGGCAGCATTTGCACTTTCTTGCCGGCGGTTTGCAGTTGTTTGGTGCTGTGTCGGGCCAGTTGCTCAGCTGTGCCGGACTGGCTGGCATAACCGACCAGCCAGGCAGCTTGCTCCGGGCTGTGGCGCCCGGCAACTCTGCGTTGGTACCTGTGTACGACCAGATGCCACCCCAGAAGCAGCAGCTGTGTGCTCAGGCACCATAGCAGCATAAAATGCAGACTAAAGGGTATGGGGGTGAGCCAAAGCAGAGCCAGCAACGCGACAAAAGCCAGCAGGCTGACCAGCTCGAGCCAGGTTGCAGAAAAAAAACGCTGCGATGGTTTTGCCGTTGTGCCGGTTAGAACCCAGCCAAGAACGGCAATGGCGATGATTAAAAAAAGTTCGTCGATAAAAGGCAAGGATAGTGAAAGCATAACCAGCACCCGGGATAGGAAAAAAGGGGCAGCATTCGCTGCCCCAAAATGCAGGACAAGTTAACAACGACCAGGAAAAAAACGCTGTGAAGCGTACGCCAGTTTCCCGACAAGAGGCATCATAGCAAATGACAAAACTAAATGCAAATAATTATCATTAATATGACGGTGCCTGATTTGAATTTGTTAATTTCAGCTGCAATACTCTAAGCACCCCAGTCTGTGAGACGAGTTATGCGTCGGTGTCGTATCCAAGCCCTGCTTTGTCATGTTGGTCTGTGGCTGCTGCTGTTATGCACCGGCTTTGCCTGGTCTGCTCCTCAGGTTTATAGCCGTTTCATCCACTTGAATGATAGTGTTGATATTTCGCCACTGGCGACCCGTATGGTGCAGGATCAGCATGGCTTTCTTTGGTTGGGTACCCAGCATGGTTTGTATCGCTTTGATGGTGGTGATCTAACTCGTTTTCAGGCGGATGCAGCGGATAGTAATAGCCTTTCTGCTGATTGGGTTACCAGTTTACTGCTGGAGGGTACCAATACCTTGTGGGTGGGAACGCGCTATGGTGGCTTGAACCGACTCGATTTAACGACCGAACGTTTTGAACAACTTCGTTTTGCCATCGATACGGATGATGCTACGCAGAATGAAATTTCTGTGCTGTATCAAGACAGCTCAGGCCGAACCTGGATTGGTACCAATGGTGCAGGGCTGTTTTATTGGGATCCGCAGCTCCAGCGGATCCTGGCTTTTGAATTGCCCGCCGAGATCGATGGTGTTTCTACAGCTTATATCAACGATATCTGGCTGGATGACGGCCAGCAACTTTGGTTGGCAATAGGGGATGCTCCACTTCGAACCAAGGGCACTGCGACTGGAGGGTTGATTCGCTGGGATCTCATGATGCAACAAGGCCAGGGTTGGCATCCGGGAAACTCTTACTTAAGCCATGATTCCGTGACGAACCTGGCCGTACACCCTGAGCAGGGTTTACTCATTGCTTTATATGGCGGAGGACTGTGGCGCATGAACCCACTGTCTTTGCAGCCTGAGCCGATGCCAATGCCGGAAGCTATGCGACGGATCCAGACGACTTCTATTGCCTTAGATGCTGCAGGCAATATATGGGTTGCCAGCGATGGGCAAGGCCTTTGGTTGTATTTGACAGCCAGCCAGCGCTGGCAACAATTTCAATATCATCCTGAATTTGCTGGTGGTTTGCGTAATTCTGCGATAACCGGATTGTATTTTGATGCACATAATGCTTTGTGGTTGTTAAGCCAATCTGGCTTTAGTTTGCTGGGGCCTGTTGCGCAGCAGGTCCGTACTTTGCCTTTTGGTCGCCTTGATCCAAACTTGCTTGGCGCAGCCAATGTATTTGGCCTCAAAGCGGCTGATGAGCAGGAGGTCTGGATCGCCAATCGTGAGGCCGGAGTGGCTTTGTTTAATCCGTTAACTGGCAAGTTGCAGCGTTTTGCCTTGCCTGAGGATGCCAATGGTCCAACCTTAGCCCGGGCTGTATTAAAAGAGCAAGACTGGCTGTGGGTAGGCACTGACCGAGGTTTGTACCGTTTATTTCCGGCGACTGCTGACTGGGAGCATCAGGCATTGCCGGGTATTGGTGGGCCACCCACTATCTCTATTTTTTACCCGGACGCGCAAGGGCGTTTGTGGTTAGGCAGTCGGGGAGCCGGTTTGTACTTGCTGGATCAGCAGCGTCAGTTACTACGTCATTATCACACCGGCTCTAAGCAACACCCATTGCCCTTTGATACCATTACCAGCATGGTGATGGATCCAGAGGGACACTTTTGGTTAGGCTCACTGGACCGAGGGTTGGCTCGTGGTGATCCGGAGCTTACCAAGTGGCAGCACTGGCGCCAGTTTGATGGCAGTGAGCATGGCTTGGTCTACAACGGTATACAGCTTATCTACCCACAAAATGGCCATATCTGGATACGGGCTGGTAACCTGAATCATCGTTGGTTAGATCGCACTGAGCCGCCATTCTTTCAGGCTTATCCTACGGATGAATCGGTTGATGCTGCCTTAATTGAAGCCGATGAGTTTCGCTTGCTGTACCGTATGCACTGGCTTCCTGCCAGCCGCACATTGCTGGAGCTGAATCTATGGCATGGCATGCAGGATACTACCTGGATTGGTGCCTGGGAGCTGTACGATGGCATGATTTACCGCGGCGGCAGCAGTGGTATGGACTATTTTAAGCCGCAAGCGTTGCCCAAGGAACAGCCCCTGCCCGCTGTGCAGCTCACCCGGTTTAGCTTATTTAATCAAACGGTACAGCCTGGAAGCAGTTCGTTGTTGCCGCAGGCATTACCCTACCTGGATCGCTTGGTTCTTAGGTACAAAGAAGATATGTTCAGTATCCGTTTTGCGGCACCTTCCCTCTTGCATCAGCAGCAATTGCAGTACCGCTACCGGCTGCAAGGCTTTGATCGGGACTGGATCCTAACCAGTGCCAATGAGCGTATCGCGACTTACACCCGTCTTCCTCCTGCGGTCTACCAGTTTGAAGTCGCCGCCAGGCTGGGTAATGGCGAATGGCAGGAGCCTGCATTACTCACGATTCAGGTGTTGCCACCCTGGTGGATGACCTGGTGGTTTCGTGGTCTGGTTTTGGCTGCTGTTATTTTTTCTTTTTGGTTGTGGCTGCAATTGAAAATACGCTCAGAGCGCGCTATGCGTCGGGAACTGCAGCATCAGGTTGATGAACGTACTTTGGAGTTAAAAGCAAAGCGTGATGCTTTACTGGCCTCGAATCAGGATTTGATGCTATTGCAGCAAATTGGCCGTGAAATTACCGCCTCGCTGGAGCTTGATCTGGTGTTGTCTCGTTGTCATCAGATGTTAAGTGCCCTGATTGATGTGCATGTGATGGTGATTGGGTTGCACCGGCCACAATTGCAGCAAATTGAATTCGTTTTTTGGCAGGAAAATAACCAGCAACTGCCATCCTTTAGCATTGATGATCAGGCGCCGGATGTGCTGGCCGCGGTCTGCTTTAGTCGGCAGCAAGAAATCCAGATTAGCCACTGGGACGAGCTGAAACCTTATTTGGGTGACATTCCAAAACCACTCTGTGGTGAGCCAATGGAATCCGTTCTCTATATTCCTTTGATGCTGAATCAGCAGGTGGTAGGGGTGTTTTCAATTCAAAGCCCTAACCCGAATGCTTATAGCCCATCGCAGCTGGACTTGCTGCGTACTCTGGCCAGCACCATTGCCATTGCTGTGGTCAATGCCGATACCTTTACCCGCTTGCAGCAAACCCAGCAGCAGTTGGTTACGCAGGAAAAAATGGCCTCTTTAGGTGGCTTAGTGGCTGGTGTGGCACACGAAATAAACACCCCGCTCGGTATTTGTGTTACTGCCACCAGCCATTTAAAAACGGAGTTTGAACAATTGCAGCGGGCCTTTGCTGAGAAAAAACTGCAGCAGTCACAGTTCAATCGCTTTTTGCAGCATATGCAGGATGGCCTGAAAATTTTGGAAGTGAATACCGAGCGGGCCGCGGCCCTGGTACAAAGCTTTAAGCAGGTATCGGTTGATCAATCAGCCGATGGCAGCCGGGAAATTGAGCTTGGCAGTTACCTGCACGATGTGTTGCTGTCGCTGCAGCCTCAGTTGAAAACGCTGGCATGTAAGTTTGAACTAAGCTGTCCTGAAGGTATCTACTGGCATACCGATGCCGGCGCGGTGGCTCAGATTATTACCAATTTGGTGATGAACAGTATCAAACATGCATTTTCAGAGGTAGAGCAGCCACAGATTTCCTTGAACGTGAGTCAGCAGGGCCGACAGCTGTTGTTGCATTACCGGGATAACGGCCTGGGTATGGATGAAATGAGTTTGCAGCGTCTGTTCGAACCATTTTATACCACCAAGCGCTCGCTGGGTGGCACCGGTTTAGGTGCGCATATTGTCTATAATCTGGTCACAGCGCGGTTAAAAGGCCAGATCAAAGTCAGCAGTGAACCGGGCCAGGGCTTGGATTATCAGATAACCCTGCCAATGGATGCTTGCTAATATCTTTCTTTTCGTTAAAATATCTTTCAAATCGAAACTTGTGGTGCTGAATGAATAAACGCAATACCCAGCAACGCCGTCATTTGATTATGACTGAGCTGCAGCAGCATGGCGAAGTGTCTGTGGAGCAATTGGCCGAGCGCTTTCAAACCTCGGAAGTCACTATTCGTAAAGACCTCACTGTGCTGGAAGAAGCCGGGCTTTTACTACGCCGTTATGGTGGTGCTGTGTTGGTGCCACAGGACTTTGTTACCGACTCCAGCCTGGAGCAAGTTTCGAAACGAAAGGTAGCCATTGCCAAAGCCGCTGCCAGCTTGATCAAAGATCACTACCGCATCATCATCGACAGCGGTCGCACCACAGCGGCGTTATTGCCGGAGCTGGCGCACAAACAGGGCCTGGTGGTGATGACCAACTCGCTGGCGGTGGCCAATGCGCTGCGTGAGCTGGAAAATGAACCGACCTTGCTGATGACCGGCGGCAGCTGGGATTCGCAGTCCGAGTCCTTTCAAGGCCAGCTGGCTGAACAGGTACTGCGTGCCTACGATTTTGATCAGCTGTTTATCGGTGCCGATGGGCTGGATTTAGCCCGAGGTACCACCACCTACAACGAGCTGTATAGCTTAAGTCGGGTGATGGCCGAAGTAGCGCGGGAGGTCATTGTAATGGTGGAGTCCGACAAACTGGGCCGTAAAATTCATAATCTGGAGCTGCCCTGGCAGGCGATCAAAGTGCTGGTCACCGATACCGGCTTAGCCAAAGCCGATGCGGCCATGATTGAACAACAGGGTGTCAGCGTGATCCGCGCTGAGGCCGACTAATTAACCTTAGTAAACGTATCTGAATTGAATAGGGAGTTTGTATGTGTGGCATTGTAGGCGCTGTGGCGCAAAGGGATGTGGCAGAGATTTTACTGGAAGGCTTACGCCGGCTGGAATACCGCGGCTATGACTCGGCCGGTTTGGCCGTGCTGAACCCAGACATCGGCTTGCAGCGTTGCCGTCGGCTGGGCAAAGTGAAAGAATTGGTCGATGCGGTAGCGGCCGAGCCGCTGAGTGGCGGTACCGGCATCGCCCATACCCGCTGGGCCACCCATGGCGAGCCGAGTGAACGCAACGCCCACCCGCACGTCTCCAGCCGTATTACCGTGGTGCATAACGGCATTATTGAGAACCACGAACCACTGCGCCAGCAGCTGCAACAGCAAGGCTATGTCTTTAACTCCGATACCGATACCGAAGTGATTGCCCATTTGGTTGAGCAGGAGCTGCAGCAGACTGATTCCTTACTCAGCGCGGTGCAAAAAGCCGTGGCTCAGTTGCATGGTGCTTACGGCACTGTGCTGATGGACAGCACCGATGCCAGCCGTTTGGTGGTGGCCCGCTCCGGCAGCCCGCTGGTGATTGGCGTCGGTATTGGTGAGCACTTTATTGCCTCCGATCAGCTGGCGCTGTTGCCGGTGACCCGTCGTTTTATCTTTTTGGAAGAAGGCGATGTGGCCGAAATCACCCGCCATAGCGTGCAGATCTTTGACAAAGACGGCCAGCCGGTCGAGCGCGAGCTGCACGAGTCCAACGTCAGCTACGATGCCGGCGACAAAGGCCCGTACCGCCACTTTATGCTCAAAGAAATCTACGAGCAGCCGCATGCGGTCAGCAATACGCTGGAAGGGCGTTTAAGTGCCGACACTGTGCTGGACGAAACCTTCGGCAATGGTGCCAGCGAGCTGTTTAAGCAGGTACAGCATGTGCAAATCGTTGCCTGTGGTACCAGTTACCACTCCGGCATGGTGGCTCGCTACTGGTTAGAGGCTATGGCTGGCGTGTCCTGCAATGTGGAAATTGCCTCCGAGTTTCGTTACCGCAAATCCTTTGTGCAGCCGAACAGCCTGCTGGTCACCATTTCCCAGTCCGGCGAAACTGCCGATACGCTGGCGGCACTACGCCTGGCCAAAGAGCTGGGCTATCTTGGCAGTTTAACCATCTGCAACGTAGCGGGTTCCTCCCTGGTGCGTGAATCCGACTTAGCCTTTATGACCCGGGCCGGTGCTGAGATCGGCGTGGCTTCCACCAAAGCCTTTACCACGCAATTGGTCGGCCTGGCCATGCTCAGCCTGGCCATTGGCAAACACCATGGCATGGATGCGGCCACCCAGCAGCAGCTGGTGCAGGCACTGAACCAACTGCCGGCGGTGCTGGAACAAAGCTTAACTCTGGCTGGCCAGATTGAAGCCCTGGCCGAAGAGTTTGCCGATAAGCACCACGCGCTGTTTTTAGGCCGCGGCGATCAGTACCCCATCGCGATGGAAGGGGCGCTGAAGCTGAAAGAAATCTCCTACATCCACGCCGAAGCCTACGCCGCCGGTGAGCTTAAGCACGGCCCGCTGGCACTGATCGATGCCGATATGCCGATCATCGTGGTAGCGCCGAACAACGAGCTGCTGGAAAAACTGAAATCCAACGTCGAGGAAGTGCGCGCCCGCGGCGGGATCCTGTACGTGTTCGCCGACGCCGACGCCCGCTTCCAGTCCGACGACACCATGCGGGTGATCAACGTCCCCCACAGCCACCCCTGGCTGGCCCCGGTGCTCTACACCATCCCGCTGCAGCTGCTGAGCTACTACGTTGCCATTATCAAAGGTACGGATGTGGATCAGCCTCGGAACCTGGCTAAGAGCGTTACTGTTGAATAAGGGTTTGTTTTTGCAGGGCTTACTTGTTGGGTCGTAATAAAGATTCATACTGAAACTTGATTGGAAAGCCAGCACTTTTGCTGGCTTTTTCTTAATCGGTTGATGCGATTCAAAAAGTTGTTGCAGTGGACAGTCTGGCCGCCTCTCAAACACCTTTAGTCAGGTAAAGCTGTGCTGCTGTTCCTGCTGCCAGATGTTGTGCAATCGTTGCTGCAATTGTTGACGGATCCAGTCACTCAGCGCCTGACTGTGCGCCGCTTTCCACTTACCCTGCTGCAACTGCTTGCTCCATTGCAGCAGTTGCACCTGCGCTTTCTTATCCCAGTCGCTGGCCTGAGTTGTTAGTGCCAGCCGGCTGCGCTCGGCGTGCGGCCTTAGCCACAACAGCTGCACAAAAGTCAGCGCCCGGGCCATCAGTACCAGCGGAAAATTTGGGTGCTGCACCGGGCCGATATAATGCCGCTCTTGGCTAAGCGGCAGCCAGCCCAGTTTTTTGCCGGGCAACTGCTTGCTGGCCAGCCAGCCGGCGGCCGATCCCAGCACACCGCCGGATAACGCGCCCAGCATCAGTGAGCTGCCGCCAAGGCCCAGATCCAGCATGGCCCCGGTTGCCATACCTGCGCCGCCGCTGACCAGCAGCAGCTCCTTTTGCTGCAGCCCCCACAGGTACCAGGTTTCGGTATTCATCAGCCGGTCGCGCTCTATCGGCCAGTCGAGCTGACGGGCCAGCTCGCTCTGGCCATGGCCCCAGCTTTGCGCCAACTGCTCGAACAACTGGCTTTCGGCTTGATCCAGTTGTTGCTGTAGCCAGACCTCCGGCTGCTTTAGGAGCGAAGGTGGCAGCAACGACAACGGCTGGCGAAAACTCAGCTGGGCACACCAGTAGCCAGCCAGGTCAATGCTGACCTGCTGCAGCCGCTGCTGCTCACGTTGCAGCAACTGGCGGTTGAGTTCGGTCAAAGCAGCGGTCCAGTCCGGGGTGAGCTCTGCCATGGCCTGAAACAGTGCCTGGCGGGCCGGCAGGGTGGCGGTCATTGGGTTAAACACCCGCACCCACTGGAAGCTTTGGTTCAAGCTAAGCTGCCAGCTTTGGCTGTGGTTGCTGGGGGCTATCGGGTTGATCAGCGCCATCCGTGGTTGCCCGGTCCAGCGCAGAATTTCCATCTCTGCCTCGTCGGTGGCACTGACCGGGCTGCTGGCATCGGTGACAAATAAAATGCCGCTACCGGCCATAATGGGGCTTAACAGCGCCACCTCATCCGGAAACTGCTGCTGGTGCGAAGGTTCGGCCAAAAAAGCCCGTACCCGGGCCGGCCGCTCGGCTGGCGCTACCGGCACCTGCTGCAACCAGGCCAGCACCTGGCGGGCACGCTGAAAACCCGGGGTATCGGTCAGCGCCAGCAGCACCTTGCCATTTAATACGAATTCAAAGCGCTCGGCTTCACGGGTGGTGCCAGATTCTACCCCAACCCGCACCGTGTCGTTTTCTACCAGGGTCGATACTATCGACGACTTGCCCTGGTTCGGATGGCCGACTACACAAAATTGTGGTGCTGTTGTCATGCATTCTCCTCCAGCCAGGCCAGCTGCTCGGCTTTGGCAAAGGCCTGCCAACTGGCGCTGTGCCGCGCGTTGCTGGCATCCTGTTGCAGCCAAAGCGCCTGTGCAATGCCCTGCTTGCGGGCCAGCGCCATCCAGTCGGAAAGCTCCGCCACCGGGCTGCGACTGGCCGGCACCCGCCACAGCAGTTGCTTAGGCTTGGTTGCCAGTAGCGAACAAAAGGCATCGTTATCCTGCTGCCAGTCGTCCTGCCCCAGGGTCAGCGCCTCAGCGCTGGCTGGCAATTGCCACTGCAGCAAACTGGCCTGTTGCCACTGTGCCAACGAAGTAGTGGTAAGCTCGGTAGCTGGTTCGGCTCTGGGTGATGACGCTGGGCTGGCTTGCTGGATTTTCAACTGCGGTTGGCTGCGCCGGCTTTGCCACTGGCAAAAAAGCGCCAGCGCCAGCCGTGGCAGCAGGTTGTAACACAGCAGGCTCATGGCCAAGAAGGGCCACCAGCCACTGGTTTGCGCAAGCAGTACCGATTGTTGCTCAATACGGGCAAAGCGGCTCTGCTCAATTAGTGCTGCATCTGGCACCGCGGCAGGCCAAAGGCTGTGCCAGGGCCAGCTAAGCCACTGGGTTAACTGAAGCACGGCCCTTTGCTCCAACAGCAGGGTAGAGCTCCAGCCAAAAGCCAAGTCCGACAGTAACAACAACAGCAGAAAGACCAGCCCGAGCCCCAGTCCAAACCAGCACCACAGCCAGTTCAGCTGAGCCAGCAGCCACCACTGCTGATCACGCTGCGGCTGCCAATACAGCGGTAGCTTGCTAAATCGAGCCAGCCAGGGCCGGCCAGGGCGCAGCATCAGCCCCAGTGCCAGCAAGCTACCCAGCAAGGGCAGGCCAGCCCACAGCAACCAGAGCAACAGCACATTAAGGCGGCCATCGGCGCTGTAATTCAGGCTGGCAGCGCCCAGCAGCATGCCCAACAAGCCCGCCAGCGGCCAGCGCCACCAGGGCAACACCAGTTGTTCCGGAACTGCATTCAATAGCATTGGCCTCTGTGATTGGATTCATGTTCTGGTCATTATCTTATGTCAGGATAGCGCAGTGGAACACTCTTTACTGTTTGTTTTTGCAGGCAAGCTGGTCATAGCTGGTTGAAATTGCCGCAGATGCCCCCATTAATCTGCACATCAGGCCACTGTGCGATAAGAGTTAACCCTTATCGATATAATTGATTAAAGCTATTTGTTTTATTCATTTTGCATAATGGGTGCCACTTGGTACAGTAGCACCTGTCGAAACACCCAATGTTATTAACTGAAATGGAGGAAGACAATGTCTTCAATTATCAATACCAAGATCAAACCTTTTAAAGCCACTGCTTTTCAAAATGGTAAATTTATCGAAGTAACCGAGCAGGACTTACTGGGTAAGTGGTCTGTTGTGTGTTTCTACCCGGCGGATTTCACCTTCGTTTGCCCAACTGAGCTGGGCGACCTGGCTGATTTCTACCCGCAGTTCCGTGACATCGGTGTGGAAGTGTTCTCTGTGTCTACCGACACCCACTTCACCCACAAAGCATGGCACGATGCGTCTGAGACCATCAAGAAAATCGAATACCCAATGATCGGTGACCCGACTGGTGCTATCACCCGCAATTTCGGCGTGATGATCGAAGAAGAAGGCCTGGCTCTGCGTGGTACTTTCGTTATCAACCCTGAAGGCGAAATCAAAGTTGCTGAAATCCATGACCTGGGTATCGGCCGTAGCGCTGCTGAGCTGTTCCGTAAAGTGCAAGCGGCTCAGTACGTAGCAAACCACGACGGCGAAGTCTGCCCGGCCAAATGGACTCCAGGTGAAGCTACTCTGGCTCCATCGCTGGACCTGGTAGGCAAAATCTAAATGCCGCACCACCGTTGCCTGGCAGCGGACGCTGAAACCACGCCTCACTACTGAAGCTGGTTTCAGCTTCTCCCCCTGCGCTGTAAAACGGTACTCAGCCAGCATCTTTGGATGCTGGCTACACTCAAGCTTTGCCCGAAACAACGCGCTAAACACAGTCAAGAGATGGAGTAGACTCAATGTTAGATACCAACCTGAAACAACAATTAAGCAGCTATCTGCAGAACCTGAAATCCCAGGTAGAGCTGGTCGTATCTCTGGACGATAGCGCCAAAGCTCAGGAATTAAATACCCTGGCGACTGAGATTGCCAGTTTGTCGGATCTGGTCAGCTTGCGCCGCGACGACAGCGCGTCCAAGCGTGCCCCGGCCATGCAGGTGCACTCGGTCGACCAAGGCACCGTCATTACCTTTGCCGGTGTACCGATGGGCCACGAATTTACCTCTTTGGTGCTGGCTTTGCTGCACTCAGGTGGCCATCCGATCAAGATTGAGCCAGAGCTGATTGAACAAATCCGCCAGCTGACCGGCCGTTTTGAATTTGAAACCTATATTTCGTTAAGCTGCCAGACCTGCCCGGAAGTGGTGCAGGCGCTGAATATGATGGCAGCCATTAACCCCAATATCACCAGCGTGATGATCGACGGCGCCCTGTTCCAACAGGAAGTCAGCGATCGCAATGTGATGGCGGTACCGACCGTGTTTTTAAATGGCGAGCAGTTCTCCCAAGGTGCCATTACGCTGGAGCGTATTATCCAGAAAATTGATGTCAACGCCGAAGCCCGTCAGGCTGAAGCGCTGAAACAAAAAGATGCCTTTGATGTGCTGGTCGTTGGCGGTGGCCCGGCCGGTGCTTCTGCTGCAGTCTATGCGGCCCGTAAAGGCCTGCGTACCGGCGTGCTGGCCGAGCGTTTTGGTGGCCAGGTAGCCGATACCGTCGGCATTGAAAACTTTATCTCGGTGCAATACACCGAAGGCCCGAAGCTGGTCAACGCATTGGAAGCCCATGTCCGCCAGTACGAAGTGGACATTATGAACAACCAGCGTGCGACTAAGCTCAGCAAGTCTGAGCAAGTCGAGTTGGAGCTGGCCAACGGCGCTGTGCTGAAAAGCAAAACCCTGATTCTGGCCCCGGGTGCCCGCTGGCGCGAAATGAATGTACCGGGCGAGCAGGAATACCGTGGCAAAGGTGTCGCCTACTGCCCGCACTGCGACGGCCCACTGTTTAAAGGAAAAAAAGTTGCGGTGATTGGCGGTGGCAACTCCGGCATTGAAGCGGCCATCGATTTGGCCGGTATTGTCGAGCATGTCACAGTGCTGGAATTTGCAGCCGAGCTGCGCGCCGATGCGGTGCTGGTGAACAAAGCCAACTCCATGGGCAATATCACCATCATTACTGAAGCTCAGACCACCGAAGTGACCGGTGATGGCAACAAGGTGAATGGCATTCAGTACACCGATCGCAACAGCGGAGACAGCCACCACATCGAGCTGGCAGGTATCTTCGTGCAAATCGGTCTGGTACCGAACACCGAATGGCTGCGCGGTGCGGTGGAGCTGAGCCCACGCGGTGAGATCATCGTTGATGAGCGCGGCCAAACCTCCTTGCCAGGTGTCTTTGCAGCCGGCGATGCCACCACAGCCCCTTACAAGCAGATTGTTATTGCGATGGGCAGCGGCGCCAATGCTTCACTCGGTGCCTTTGACTACCTGATCCGTCACTAAATTTAAAGCGCGTCCCCTTTGCGGCAACCTTCGGGTTGCCGTTTTTTTTCATGATAATTGTGGCTAAAAGCGGCTTTGAGCCGGAAATATTTGCGTATCTATCCGTGGGACATGGCGCAACAACCACTGGGTCGCATCCGGGCTGATATCGAAATATTGCAGCATTTGCCTGCGATCGGCCTGCCACTGTTGCAACTCACCCGAGGTCAGATCGTAGCGGTAAATCCAGGTATTCTTTAAGTCGGTCTCTCCCCAAAACAGCATGTTCTGCCGCAGGTGAATACTGCCAACAAACTGTTGCCTGGTCTGGATAGGCAACAACTCCGTTTTCCCATACCGGACTCTGGCAAAGTGCTGATCATCCCGCAGCACAATAAAGTCATTGGCAGATAGCGAGGCCACCACGCGTTCCCCTTGATGCATCGGGGTGATCTGCCCATTATCCAGTTGATACCGCACAGTGACCGGCGCAGCATTTTCAATGTAGGTTAGAATCACTGCCTGGCCGGAGCCTTCAAACCTGGCGCTTTGCCAAAGTTGCGGACGAACTGACAGAGCCGTTAGCTGCCCTTCAGGGATACGAAACAAATGGGGACGGCCATGCAGAAACAACACTACCTGCTCCCCATCTGGATGCACCGCTTGAATCATCAAATTGGCATCTTCAACATCCAGTAGGGTGAGGCTTTGACCATCCGGTTGTTGCAACACTAAACGACTCAGTGCCGCCTGCCGCTGTACCATCAGGTACTGGCCTGGTGTTGCTGTCAAATACATGGTGGCGCCAGGAGCTAAACTGGCAACAATGGCACGGTTTGACAAATCACCGATGGGTCCAAATTGATGCAGAAAGCCTTGGACATTTCCGACAATACGACTTTGCAGCCAATCCTGCTCTGAAACCCGAACCAGAAAACGACTCAATCCCGGACCACCTTGCTCCTGGTTGCTTTCGATCATTTGGCTGGCTCCACTGGGCCAGTGCATCAGGGTCAGCGCCTTGTCGTCCAATATCAGCAAGTGTTCATCGTCGTAGAATTTAAGCCTGAAAGCGATGTCGGGGTACACTTGTTGGTGCAGTACGCGCCCGGTTTCACGCTGCACTACAGTGAGCAAATGTGGCTGTGCTTTGGCGGTCCGAATATAAGCCAGCATAGAGTTGTCTGCGGAAAGGGCAAACGGATAGTCCGAAGAGTTGCCTATTACGGCATGGGTCAATGGCTGTAACTCCCCACTAATCAGATCCAACTGCTTGATCTGCATGGCATCTGATTGGCCCATACTGAGCAAGAGCTTGTCTGTACCAGGAATAGATGTTAGCTGCAACATTCTGGGCTGTGGTGGCAATAAGGCTTCAGCTGGCCCAAGCCACTCGCCACTTGAACTGATAGGTCGCCGGTATAACTGATACAAACCTTGTTGGTAGTCATGATAAAACAGCGATTGACCATCGTGATGATACTCAGCCCACATGATTTGGTGATTACCCGAAGTAAGCTGTCGTGTTCTGCCACTTTCCAAGTGGTGCCAATACAGCTCTTGCCCGGCATGATTCATGGAGTTGGAGGAATACACAATGGCGTTTCTGTCCGGGGAAATCGCCAGCGCCAACTTTTCACCTTCAATGGTTGGCAAAGGATCTAACCGCTGCCAGGTCGGCTCGGTTTCCGGAAACATCAGCCAGCCCAGTAAGCCGGCTAACAATACCAGTGGCATAGCCAGCCACCAGGGTTTCAGCGTTTTTCGTGCACTGATGGTTGGCGAGTCCATCTCCTCGGCGGCTGCTACGGAGGTATCGGAAATAGTGTGAGCTGGTGTCAGAGAGGGTTCTCTTGCAGGCTTTATGGATGAGGTGGTTGCTACCGGCTCAACCTCAGCAAGCCAACGGTAGCCACGCCTGGCTGCGGACTGGATGTATTTGGGTGTTTCGGCTTGATCCTGTAAGGCAGCGCGCAATTTACTGATGGTGCGGCGCACAGCCGTATCACTGACTACGCGGCCCGCCCAGACCTGCTGGTGCAACTCCTCCAGGCTAACAAATCGCTGATGATGGGTCATCAGATAGCACAGCACACTGTAGACTTTAGGCTCCAGCGTGATATTTTGCTCCGTTGTTTGCAATTGCTGATTGACCGGGCAAAGGATAAAGTCGCCAAAGCGCACGGGCTGTTCCGGCATCATAACTTTACTTCCATCCTACGTCGTTTCCTGGCTGCGCTGCTGCGGGTACAAAGAGCGTATGCTAGCACAAAAATTTGATAGCATTGACAATTTTGCATCAGTTCAAGTCATTCAGGCAACACGCATCTACCAGGCAAAGAAACCGCTCGCTTGGAGAGTAAGAATAAATAACCTTCGGACAAAAAAATGCCGGGAACCCCGGCATTTTCATTTATTGTGTTGCCATCCGACGCTGGAACTCGGCTAAATCGGTTATCAACCGCTGGTTTGGCAAGCTAGCGAACGGTTGCTCACTGAACGCAGTGCCACGCATCTGCACCGATATCCGTGCTGCTTCCGGGTTCAGTAAGGTTTGCTGATAAAAGGCTTGTACATCCGCCAGCGTCACCTCCTCAACGGCTGCAATCAAGCGCTCACGGCTAGCAAAGTCAAAGCGCTCGCGGTACCAGTCGCTGACCAGCGGCCGCATTTCTTCCTGTAGGTTTTTCGGTGGCTCCTTTAAGCTGATCAGCAAGCTTTGCTGCAGCGCCGCAAATTGCTCTGGCGTGACCTGCTGCAAGCGCTGCCAGTACTCGTGCTTAAAGTCATCAAAGCGCTGCTGCATATCGGCTGGGCCTTTGACCGGGGTCTGAATGTACAAACCAAAACCGGTGTAGTTATTCAGATCGATGGCGGTACCGCCCACTGCATAAGCCAGTTGCTCTTCACTGCGCAAGGTGTCAAAGGCCTGGTTGGAAAAGTGCGATGCCAGCACATTGGCAGCGGCACGCACCGCCATGCCTTGCTCTGGATGCACATGCATATCGATCAGCGCCACATCGGTGACATGAATATCGCGCTGCAGTACCAGCGTCTCACCCGCTGCTGGCTTCCAAAAGAGGCTTTGGGCGTAAGGCGTGGTGGTTCGACTGGCCGGCAAGGCTGCATCCAGCTTGCTCACCAGCGTCTGCACATCCTGCTGATCGTAATTGCCAAAGGCAAAGACCCGCACCTGGTTGGCACTCAGCGTCTCGGCCATAAAAGCTGTCAAGTCGTCAGGTGTCATCGACTGCGCTGCGGCAATCAGTTGCTCCGGGTTGAAGTTGCCACCGCGATACAGGCTGTTAAAAGCCCAGAACGCCTGACGAAAAGGCACCTGACGACTTTGGTTGGCAAGGCTCCGCACATAACGATCGACCGCTTGCGAAAAACCCGTTTCGGTAATGCGTGGGGTCAGTCCGCTTAGCAATTGCTCCAGCAACTCGGGTTGCTTGTCGGTAAAGCCATCCAGATTTAAAGTTAAGCCATTGCCATCGCTTAACCAGACGCCGATGCCTGCAACACGGGCTTCGGTGCGCAGTGCACTTTGCTCAAGATTGTACAAATCCCGCCACAGTGCAAAAGCAACCCGGGCCTTGATGTCATTTTGAGCCGTGGGGCTGTTAAGCACAATGTCCAACCGGCCTCGTGGCTGGTCGCTAAATGCCTGACTTGGGTACAACCAGGCAGCGATGCCGTTGTGCTCGACCACCAGTTCAGGCTTTTGTTGCTCGGTACGTGCTTTAATCGCAAAGCTTTCCGGCAACAAGCGATTGATCTGTGGCAAATTCAGCGCCAGCTGCGGCTGCTGCCAGGCCGCCACTTCTTCAGCGCTGATATCGACAATTTTATACTTGCCAACATGGTGCACTAACTCGCTGTCGTGCGGCTCTTGTTGGCTGATGTACCAGACCCGGAGATTCTCCGGCGTCAGCTGCGCCAGCACCTGCTCAATGGCTTCAGCATCAAAACGCTCATAGATAAAGGGCGCTGCAATGGCATGCTGCACCGGGCGTTTCAACATGCTGGCCGTCAGCCCTGAGGCATAGCCAAAGCCATCGGTTTTTTCCAGAAACTGAAACTGGTTAGCCAGGCTGGTTTTGATTTCCTGGTAGTATTTTTCATCCACACCTTGTTGCTTGATCAGATCCAGGTACTGCATCACCACCGCCGTAATGGCCTCGCGTTGCTGCATGCCGGCATCGGTCAGACTCATGTCAATGTTCAGACTGCCGTAGTTGCCGTATAAGTCTGGACTCACCGACACATTAAAGCTGGAAACCAGACCAGAGGCTATTAACTGTGCCGCAGCGGTACCCGGCATTTCCGAGCGCAGCAAGTAGGCGATAAACTCATTCGGTTTCACCGCATACTGCTTGGAGTTATCCCGAATGGTGAAATCCAGTCGCAGCTGTTTCACATCCTGATTGGGTACATAGTGAATGCGCTTGCCACCGAACAGGCTGTTGTCCAGCTCGGCGGTCACCGTTGGAGTGGCAATCTCTTTGTTTTCGATGTCGGAAAAGTGTTGTCGTGCCAGCAGCTCCATCTCCGCCAGTGGCCGATTGCTGATCATCGCCAGCTTCATGGTGTTGGCTGAGTAATAACGGTCGAAAAACGCCAGCATTTCCTCATGCAGTTTGCTGCCCGGCTTATCGCTTAAGCTTTCCAGGCTGCCAGCCAGGAAACGATTCGATGGGTGGTCACCAAACATCCGGCGCATCAGCTCAAACTGCGCTAAAGAATCCTGCTCGCGGCGCATCGAGTGTTCGGCGTTAACCGCATTGCGTTCTTTGTCCGAGTATTCGGGGTAAAACTTCGGCGATTTAAAGAAATCGGAGAAACGATCCAGCGCTTCATCGTACACGCTGTTATTGATTTCAAACATGTAGTTGGTGATATCGAGCCAGGTATAGGCGTTGTATGCACCATTGTGCTGACTGAAAAATGCTGCGTACTCAGCAGGATCCGGGTAACGCTCCGTGCCCATAAACAGCATGTGTTCCAAATAATGAGCCAGGCCTTGCTGCGTCATTGGGTCTTGCAACATGCCAGCCGCAACACTAAGCGATACCGCAGATTTTTCTGTGGCAGGGTCCGACACCAGTATCACTTCCAGTTGGTTTGGCAGTGTCAGTGTTTTGTAGGCCCGCAGATCATTGGGGCTTACCAGCACAGCAGCCGCTTGCTGCTGCGCAGCGGTTTCCTGTGGCACCCTGGGTTGTTGGGCGCAACCGGTCATCACGGTCAGAGCAATGGCGCTCACCACGAACAGTTTCTTCATCATCTTATTCCTTGGCAACAGCACGATAAATACCTGGCCGAATGCTACTGAATACCAGCGATGCAAGCCAGTTGGGACTGTCCCCAATTTGTAAGCGGATATGTCTCGCTTTACGGCTGCTGTTGCCGGAAAGCAGAAATACGGCTGTAGGGCGTCGGGTAAATGCCAACCTGCAGCAACTGGGGTCTTAGTGTCCACTCCACGCTTAGTTCGATGGTACCATCCTCATTTTTGGCAAAGTGTACAAACTTCTCCCGCTGTGCTTTGTTGTGCCAGTGAGCCCGGTAGCTGTCGCCCTGCCAGTGCTCCAGGGTAAGTTTAGAAACCCCATCGTCCCAGAAGCTTAACAGCAGCTCGCCAGCTTCGTTTTGCTGCACGTTGGCACTGCCGTACAAATTGTGCTGATAACGACCTGTGATTTCTGCTGCGCTTAAACTAGCCGCTGCATCGGGCTGACGCTGTTGCTCTATCTGCTGTCGTGCTGCGCTGGCTTCGGCAAAGTTCTGCTGGTACTGCGCTAAATAGGTGCTGTGCCAATCGTGAGGTGGTAAGCCGGCGATACGATCGATAATGGTGCGGGTCACCGCCGGGCGGAAGTTTTCAAAGGTATTGCCAATCACCACGATGCCGAGCTCCAGCTCCGGTACCAGAGTTACCAGCGTATTAAAGCCATCGGTTGCACCACCATGGCTGGCGGTTTGGTAGCCACGGTAGTCCTCCAGATACCAGCCCAGGCCATAAGCCCGTACCGGCTCGGTCCGGCTGGCGCGACTCACCGCCATTTGAGGACTGAAGATCTCGGCCATCACATTTTCGCTGACCAACCGTTGTCCTTGATAGACACCAGCCTCGCCCAAATTAAGCCGCAGCCACTGCGCCATCTCATAAACACTGCTATTGACCGATGCCGAAGGGCCAACATTATCAAAGTTACGGCGGGCGATTTCGACCACAGCGTCTTCGATGTATTGATGCGGCAAGGCAATATTGGCGTCGTCCGGCGCAAACTGGGTAATGGAGGTATTGCTGCGTTGCATGCCAAGCGGCACAAATAAGCGCTCATGCATAAAGTCATCCCAGCTTTGGCCGCTGACTGCCGCCACCACTTCACCGGCCACGGAGTACATCACATTGTGGTAAACGAACCCCGAGCGAAAGGGCTGCTCAAAGTCGTGATAGCGCATTTGCCGGATCACTTGCTCACGGCTGGCGGTAGGCATAAATTGAATGCGGTTGCCGGTGATGCGGCCAAGGCCTACCCGATGCGTGAGTAAGTCACGAATACGCACTTCCTGCGTCACCCAATCATCGGCCAGTTGAAAATACGGCAGATGATCGACCACTTTATCGTCCCAACTGAGCTTGCCTTCATCCACTAAGATGCCGAGCGCCGTCGCTGTCATCGCCTTGGTAGTCGAGGCCACACCAAATAAAGTGTGTTCATCGACCGGGCGTTCGGATGAAAGCCCCAAAGTGCCAAAACCACGGGCATAAATGACTTCATCCCGGTATACCACAGCCACCGCCAACCCCGGCAATTGCCAGTCCTGCCGCCCTTGCTCAATCCAGTGATCCAGCCCAGCCAATGGCTCTGAGCTAGTGGAATGCAGGGCACAGCCAGCCAATGCCAAGGCAGCCAGGCTGCTAAGCAGCAAGGAACGAACAAAGTAAGAAGAGAAAAGCGTTGGGTGCATGCCGGGCCTCGAAATTGCAGTTCAAGGCCAGCATACTAGCCGATTTGGCCGCCGGGGCCAAATCGGTCAGGCCAGCTAGCCGGCGTTGGGTGTTCTGGCCGGGCGGCGATGCTGGCTGCGGGCTTTAGCCTGAGCAGAGCCCTCGGCACGCTGACCATCGCGGTGTTCGCTTGGTTTTTTTGGCTTTTTCGGCCGGCGTGCTGGCTGCGTCGGGTTGGATACCGGCACATTATGCACGGGCTCATAGCCCGCTTTTACCTGACGCGGTATTGCTTGTCGAATCACCCGCTCAATATCGCGCAGCAACTTGGCATCGTCGGCGCACACCAATGACACCGCATGGCCACTGGCTCCGGCGCGGCCGGTGCGGCCAATGCGATGCACATAATCTTCCGGCACATTCGGCAAATCAAAATTCACCACTTGTGGCAATTGATCGATATCCAGACCTCGGGCAGCAATGTCGGTAGCAACCAGCACCCGCACTTCACCGCTTTTAAAGCCTGCCAGCGCCTTGGTACGGGCAGCCTGGCTTTTATTGCCATGAATGGCCGCAGCCTGAATGCCCACCGTTTCCAGTTGCTTGGTTAACTTGTTGGCACCGTGCTTGGTTTTGGTAAACACCAACACCTGCTGCCAATGGTTGTCGACAATCAGGTCAATCAGCAACTGGGCTTTGCGGTTTTTATCCACCGGGTACACCAACTGCTCGACCCGCTCGGCCGTACTGTTGGCCGGGCTGACCGACACTTCCAGTGGGTTATTGACCATGGTCTTGGCCAGGGCACGGATATCATCGGAGAAGGTCGCCGAGAACAACAGATTTTGCCGCTGCTTGGGCAGCAGCGCCAGGATTTTGCGAATATCGCGGATAAAACCCATATCCAGCATGCGGTCGGCTTCATCCAGTACCAGGATTTCCAGCTCGGAAAAGCGCACTGCATTTTGCTGGTACAAGTCGAGCAGTCGGCCTGGGGTGGCAATCAGAATATCGACGCCTTTACGCAGCTTTTGCATCTGTGGATTGATTTTTACCCCGCCAAAGACGATGGTTGAACGCAGCGGCAAGCGACTGCCATAACGCACCACGCTGTCTCCGACCTGAGCCGCCAGCTCCCGGGTGGGGGTTAAAATCAAGGCACGCGCCTGATTGGCCGAAGCAGGCTTGCCTTCAGCCAGCCGCTGCAGCAGTGGCAGGGTAAAACCCGCCGTTTTGCCCGTCCCGGTTTGGGCGGCGGCCATCAGATCACGACCAGCCAGCACAGCAGGGATCGCCTGAGCCTGAATAGGTGAAGGGGTGTCGTAGCCTTCAGCCTGAATGGCTGCAAGCAAAGGGGCCGATAAGCCCAGGGAGGCAAAACTCATAAATTCTCACTTGTTGTACAAAGAACCGCCAAAAGGGCGGCCGGGCAGGATACCTGAAAACCGTTGCCAGTGCCATCGAAACCACAAGTTAGCTGCCTATGGGGTCAAATCTAGTACTTAAAGCATAGATAGAAGATCACTAATTCCTTTTGGTTATATCTGAGCGCGATCCATTATTTTATCAAAGCCATACAGACGGCTATTCTGCAAACCTGAAGGTCCCCTTGCTAATCATGGCTGGGCGTCAATTGCTAGTAGCCAGTGTGGGCTGAGGTGTGTGATGGATTTTTTACCAATTTTTACCCAGTTGCAGCAGCAACCCGTGCTGGTGGTCGGTGGCGGTGCTGTGGCCTACCGCAAAATTCAGCTGTTGCTGGCCGCCGGTGCTCAGGTCACAGTGCTGGCCAAACGCATCAGTACAGAAGTACAAGCGTTGCAAGGCGATCAACTAACCTGCATTGAAGCGGCCTTTGGCGAGCACAGCATTGCTCACTACAAACTCATTATTGCTGCTACCGATAAACCAAAGGTCAATGCCGAAATTTTTCAGGCCGCCAACGCCGCCAATATCTGGGTGAATGCTGTGGATGATCCCGAGCACGGCAACTTTATTTTCCCGGCCATTGTCGATCGCAGCCCAATAGTGGTGGCGATATCCTCCGGCGGCCATGCCCCGGTGCTGGCTCGTCGTTTGCGCGAGCGCATTGAGCAGCTGTTGCCGCAGTCGGTCAGCCTGATCGCCCGCTTCGCTGCCGAGTGCCGTCATCGGGTCAAAGCTGCGCTACCGTCCATCAGTGAACGACGTGATTTCTGGGAGCGCTGGTTCGCAGGGCCGGCCCAGCAACTGCTGGCGGCGGGTAAAACCGAGCAAACCGAACAGCTGTTTCAGCAGCAACTGCAGGATTTTGTGCCCAATCAGGGCGAAGTCTGGCTGGTGGGGGCTGGCCCGGGCGATCCGGAGCTGCTCACCATCAAGGCGATGCAATGCATGCAGCAGGCCGATGTGCTGGTGTACGACGGTCTGGTCAGCGCCGATGTGCTGGCGTTGGCACGGCGCGATGCCGAGCGCATCTGCGTGGCCAAACAAGCCGGTTTTCACAGCCTGCCGCAGGATGAAATCAATGCGTTGATCGTCCGGCTGGCGCAAGAAGGCAAACGGGTCTGCCGGTTAAAAGGCGGCGATCCCTTTATTTATGGTCGTGGCGGCGAAGAATGCGAAGCCCTGGTGGCCGCCGGTATTCGTTACAGCGTGGTGCCTGGTGTCACCGCAGCCGCAGGCTGTGCTGCCTATGCCGGCATTCCGCTGACCCACCGCGATTATGCCCAAACGGTGCAACTGGTCACCGGCCACTGCCGCGCCAATGGCGACGAGCCGGACTGGCCGTCACTGGCCAAAGCCCGGCAAACCCTGGTGGTTTATATGGGGCTGATTAACAGCGGCACCCTTAGCCAGCAACTGATTGCCCATGGCCGCAGCGGCGATACGCCGGTCGCCATTATTGAAAATGGCACCCGGCCCGAGCAGCGCACCATTACCGGCACGCTGGCGCAGCTGCCCGAGCTGATCAGCGAGCATCAGGTGAAAAGCCCGGCGCTGATTATTGTCGGTGAAGTGGTGGCACTGGCACCGAATTTACACTGGTTTCAAACATTTGTGGCTGAGCCAAGCGCCAGCCAGGCAGCCTAGGAGCAACTGATGGCTTTATCGCATTTACAACAACTGGAAGCCGAAAGCATCCATATTTTCCGCGAAGTCGCGGCCGAGTTTAAAAAGCCGGTGATGCTGTATTCGATTGGCAAGGACTCATCGGTGCTGCTGCACCTGGCCCGTAAAGCCTTTGCACCGGGAAAAATTCCTTTTCCTTTGCTGCATGTCGATACCGACTGGAAGTTTCGCGAGATGATTGAATTTCGCGACCGCATTGCCAAGGACTACCAGCTGGATTTGCGGGTGCACAAAAACCCGGAAGGCCTGGCCATGGGCATCAACCCCTTTGTACATGGTAGTGCCAAGCACACCGACATCATGAAAACTCAGGGCTTAAAGCAGGCGCTGAACCAGTATGGCTTTGATGCAGCTTTTGGCGGCGCCCGTCGTGATGAAGAAAAATCCCGCGCCAAGGAGCGGGTGTTCTCCTTTCGCGATAAGCACCACCGTTGGGATCCGAAAAACCAGCGGCCTGAGCTGTGGAATATTTACAACAGCGCCATCAACGAAGGCGAAAGCATCCGGGTATTTCCGTTATCGAACTGGACCGAGCTGGATATCTGGCTTTATATCCTGCAGGAAAACATCGACATCGTGCCGCTGTACCTGGCGAAAGAGCGCCCTGTGGTCAAGCGTGATGGCACCCTGATTATGGTGGATGATGACCGCATGCCGATCGAACCGGGTGAGGTCATTGAACAGAAATCGGTGCGTTTTCGCACCCTCGGCTGCTACCCACTGACCGGCGCCATTGAGTCCACCGCCAACACGCTGGAAGGCATTGTCGAAGAAATGTTACGGGCCCGCACCTCTGAGCGTCAGGGACGGGTGATTGATCAGGATCAGTCCGGGATGGAGCTGAAAAAACGCGAGGGGTACTTCTGATGAGCAGCACCGTTTTGGAAAACACCAGCTTAGAGCAGCAACTGAATGAGCTCGGCATTCGCGGCTACCTGCAGCAGCATCAGGACAAAAGCCTGCTGCGGGTGCTGACCTGTGGCAGTGTAGATGATGGCAAAAGCACCCTGATTGGCCGCCTGCTACACGACAGCCAGCAACTCTATGACGATCAGCTGGATGCGTTAAAGCGCGATCACAAAGGCCGCAACAGCGATGGTGAGCTGGAACTGGCGATGCTGGTAGATGGCCTGCAGGCCGAGCGTGAACAAGGCATCACCATCGACGTGGCCTACCGCTATTTTTCCACCACCAAGCGCAAATTTATTCTGGCCGATACGCCGGGCCATGAGCAGTACACCCGCAATATGGCCACCGGTGCCTCCAACGCCGATGTCGCTATCTTGCTGGTCGATGCCCGCCATGGTGTGCTGACCCAGACCAAGCGCCACAGCTTTATCTGTGCCTTGCTTGGCATCAAGCATTTTGTGGTGGCGGTGAATAAAATGGATTTGATTGGCTATGCCGAAACCGAGTTTAGCCGTATCAAAAAAGACATTCTGGCCATTACTACCCAGTTGCAGGTACCACAGGTCGATGTGGTGCCACTGAGTGCGCTAAAAGGCGAGAACATCATGAGCCTGTCGGCCAGCATGCCCTGGTACCAGGGCCAGCCACTCTTGCCTTTGCTGGAAACACTGCCGGTGCCGGATCGCAGCGGCCAGCACAGCCGCTTCCCGGTGCAGTACGTCATCCGGCCGGATCTGAACTTCCGTGGTTTTGCCGGTACTGTCACCGGTGGCCGGCTGGCCGTGGGGCAAACAGTGAAAGTCTATCCTTCCGGCCAGCAGAGCACCATTCGCAGCATTGAAACCTTTGCCGGCGCCCAGCCTTCGGCCGAGGCTGGTGAAGCTGTGACGCTGACGTTGCAGGATGAAATCGACATCAGCCGTGGCGACTGGCTGGTGCCAGTGGAAGAAAGCATCACCCAAAGCAACCGAGCCCTGGCCTATCTGGTGTGGTTTAACCAGCAGCCGTTGCAACAAGGCCGTTTGTACGACCTGAAACTGGCCAGTCGCAAAAGCTCAGCCAGCATCAGTAAGCTGGACCATAAGATGAATATCAATACGCTGCAAAAGGTCGAAGCCGACAGTGTGCAGATGAACGACATTGCCCTGGTCGAGCTGGAACTGACCGAAGTGCTGCCACTGGATACCGCCAGTGAGCACCCGGGTACCGGTAACTTTATCCTGGTCGACAGGCTGAGCAACGCCACGGTCGCTGCCGGCCTGGTGCAAACCGTGCTGGCCACCGAGCAAGCCAGTGTGCCGGCCAATTTCTCTGCCTTTGAACTGGAGCTCAACGCCCTGATCCGTAAACACTTCCCGCACTGGCAAGCGGCCGATTTATCGGCATTGAGTCAGGCGCTGTCGGCCTCGGATCGGTCATGACACTGCAGCAGCTTGGGGTGATAGGCCTGTTGCTGGCGCTGATCGCAGGTCTTATCTTTAGCAAACGCTCGCCAGCCTTTTGGTTTGGCGGCGCTTTGCTGTTGAGCTATCTGGTTGGCTGGCAGCCGCTGGAAAAAGCGCTGACCAACTTCAGCAACCCCTCGCTGATCACCTTGATGCTGTTGCTGCTGGTCTCGCTGGCGATTGAAAAATCCCAGCTGGTGAGCTGGCTTAGTCGCAGCTTTTCCGGTCAGAACCTCAGTCTGGTGGTGGCCAGACTCAGCCTGGCCAGCGGCTTTTTGTCGTCCTTTGTCAACAATACGGCTGTGGTCTCCACGTTGATGTCGTCGTTACGCCAGCATCCGCATTTTGCTGCCTCCAGACTGCTGATCCCGCTGTCCTACAGCGCCATTTTGGGCGGCATGCTGACCCTGATTGGCACCTCCACCAACCTGATCGTCAATGGTTTTGTTGAAGAAGCCGGCCATGCCAGTCTGGGCTTTTTTGATTTTACCCTGCTGGGCCTGATTGCCTTTGGCGCCGGCTTGCTGGTGCTGATGGTGGGGGCGCACTTTTTGCCCGACACCGGCAAAGACGAACAGACAGCCGCACCTTATTACGTCAGTGCCCGGGTTGCAGACGACAGTCAGCTGATTGGCAAAAGCGTCAGCGACAACGGCCTGCGTGAGCTGCAGCAGCTGTTTTTGGCCGAAATTCAGCGCGGCGAGCAGCTGATTTGCCCGGTCAAGCCCGAGACGGTGCTGGAGCCCGGTGATGAACTGCATTTTGTCGGCGACCTGCAGGCGGTGTCCAAACTGCAGAGCTTTCCCGGCCTGACGCTGGTGCCCGGTGAAGCCGAGCACAGCGGCGAGCTGATGGAGGCGGCCATTAGCTACAGCTCCAAACTGGTTGGCAAAACCCTGAAGCAGGTACGCTTTCGCGAGCAGTACAATGCGGCCGTGATCGCCGTGCGTCGTGGCCATGAGCGCTTAAACGGCGGCCTCGGCAATCTGGTGCTGCATGCCGGCGATGTGTTGATTCTGGCCACCGGCAAGGACTTCCCCGGCCAAAATGAGCTGGGACAGGATTTTATTTACGTTAATGGCCTGGCGATCAGCCAGCCACTGCCGGCCAAACGCAGCCACTGGGTGCTGGGCAGCTTTGCACTGACCCTGCTGCTGTCGATGCTGGATCTGGTGCCGCTGGTAAAAAGCCTGCCGGTGCTGCTGGTGCTCTATCTGGCCAGCTCGGTGATCAACGTCAACGAGCTGAAACGCCGTTTTCCACTGGAGCTTTTTATTATTGTCGGCTCGGCCATTGGTCTGGCGCAGCTGATGATCCAGTCCGGCGTGGCCGGCATGATTGCCGGAGGCCTGAATCAACTGGTGGCCGGTTACGGCCCCTACGGCGCGCTGATTGCCATTTTTGTCGCCACCTGGCTCTTTACCGAAGTGGTCACCAACAACGCCGCGGCCGCCTTGACCTTTCCTATTGCGTACGCGATGGCGCTGGATCTTGGCACCAGCCCGCTGCCCTTTTTTATGGCGGTGGCCTTTGGCGCCTCGGCCAGCTTTATTTCCCCTTTTGGCTACCAGACCAACCTGATGGTCTACAGTGCCGGCAACTATCAGCTGAAAGACTATGCCCGGATCGGTATTCCGATGGCGCTGGTGTACTCGACGGTGGTGCTGCTGTGCCTGCCGTATTTTTACCCGTTTTAACTCTCGGACTGAACACAGATGACTGACAACATTGTATGGCAACAGCACCACACCAGCCGCGCCCAGCGAGCCGAACTGTTCGGCCACCGCAGTGGCGTGATCTGGTTTACCGGCTTAAGTGGCTCGGGCAAATCCACCGTGGCCAATGCGCTGGAACAAGCACTGGCCGCCCGGGGCTTTCACACCTACTTGCTCGATGGTGACAATGTACGGCATGGCCTTTGTGCCGATTTGGGCTTTAGTGCCGAGGACCGTACCGAAAACCTGCGTCGGGTGGGCGCCGTCTCTGGCCTGATGGTCGATGCCGGCTTGCTGGTGCTCAGCGCCTTTATTTCACCCTACCGCAGTCAACGCGCTCTGGTGCGCAGCCTGGTGCCGGAGCAGTCCTTTTTGGAGGTGTACATTGCCACGCCACTGGCTATCTGCGAACAGCGCGATGTCAAAGGCCTGTATCAAAAAGCCCGTAAAGGCGAAATCAGCCACTTTACCGGCATCTCCGATCCCTACGAGGCACCGGAGAACCCCGATCTGGTGATCGACACCTCCAGCACAGAGCTAAGCGACAGCATCGAACAACTGTTGCAACTGTTGGCAGAGCGTGGTTGGATCAAGGCAGCACAGAGTACCACCCTTTGATGGAGTGAAGACGATGAAACTACTGCTGCAACAAATCATTCAGTTGGCTGAGCAGGCGGGCGATGCCATTTTAGAAGTCTATCAGCGTGATATTGCGGCGCAGGGCATTCATGCCAAGCAAGACGACTCGCCACTGACCGATGCCGATTTGGCCGCCCAGCAAATCATTAGCGCTCGCCTTTATCAACTAACACCGGATATTCCGGTGTTATCGGAAGAAGCCGCCGCCACCCCCTGGCCCGAGCGCCAGCACTGGCAGCGATTCTGGTTGGTCGATCCTTTGGATGGCACCAAAGAGTTTATTAAGCGCAATGGTGAGTTTACCGTCAATATTGCGCTGATCGAGCAGGGTAAGCCGGTGCTTGGCGTGGTGCATGCACCTGTGCTGGAAAAAACCTGGGCGGCACTCAAAGGTGAAGGCGCCCTGGTACAACATCAAGGCGAGCAGTACCGCATTCATGCCAGCAAGCCAAAGTCTGGCGAAACAGTCAAAGTGGTCGGCAGTCGCAGCCATCCCAGCCCGGAGCTGGCCGGTTATCTTGAGCAGTTTGAATGCTATGAGATGGTGCCGGTCGGCAGTTCGTTAAAATTCTGCCTGGTGGCTGAAGGGGAGGCCCATGTCTATCCACGCTTTGGCCCCACCATGCAGTGGGACACCGGCGCCGGTCATATTGTGGCCGAAGAAGCCGGTGCCACTGTTGCATTTGATGGCTTAGATGATGCCCCTTATCATCGTGAACAGCTACTGAACCCTAACTTTCTGGTATCCGCGCTTTAGAAGCTAAAGCGCGCTCCCAGCTTGCCCTGGGTGAAGGTGCCGCCCAGAAAGTCACCACGCTCAAACTCAGCCAAAAAGGACAGATTGCGGCTTAAAAAGTAGTGCAGGCCGATGGCCTGGGTGAACTGGTTTTTATCCACAATACCGGGCTCATCCAGATATTCATAGCCCAAACGGCCATACAGCTCTACCTGTGGTGAGATCATGCTGCGCAGGGTTGCTTCGGCTTTCAGGTAATCGTATTTGTCCCTATCCAGGAACATCACATTGCCTGCAACGATTTTATCTTCCAGCCGGTAATTGCCAAAATAGCCGGCCAGATCCAGCACAGTATTAGGCGCTACTGGCGTAATGACACCCAGGCCGATGGCGCGGTTGTAGATACGATAATTGTCGTAGCCATCGGCAAAGCGCACCGTATCTTCCACCCGACTGTACTCGCCAGCAACAAACAGATGCTGATTGATTAAAAAAGAGCCCTTTAAACCGAAGCCGCTGTAATCATTGCGCTCGCCTTCAAACTTATCTTCAAAGGATAAAAAGCTGGCTTCAACAAAACGATGGCCTGGCCAGTCACTGGCGGACGCTTGAAAACACAACGCGGTGGCAACCGCTGATACCAATAAAGTAAAACGCATACTGCATCCTCCGGATAAATGGTCAGCTTTTAGCCTAATGAGTTGGGCTTAATTGAAGCTGAACAAGCTTTTGTGATCCCGATTCAGTACACTATGCCAATACTTTCCTGTTACCACGAGCTTGTATGCGTCTGGATAAATTCATCAGCAGCTGCACCGGCCTGACCCGCTCTCAGGCCACCAAAGTGATCCGCCAAGGTCGGGTCGGCGTCAATGGCGAGCCTTGCAAGCAAGGAGCGACCCAGCTCAAAGCGGACGCTACCATCACTCTGGATGACGAACCGCTGGCACTGAGTGGCCCCCGCTATCTGGTGCTGCACAAGCCGGCTGGCTATGTCTGCTCCAGCGATGATCCTGAGCACCCAACGGTGATGATGCTGCTGGATGAGCCGGCGCTGGAGTCACTCAATCCAGTGGGGCGGCTCGATCTCGATACCACTGGCTTGCTGCTCATTACCGACGATGGCCAGTGGTTGCATCGCATTACCTCGCCAAAACACCATGTCGCTAAAACCTACCGGGTCTGGCTGGCCGATCCCATTCCAGCCGATGCGGCAGCACAGTTTGCCGAAGGCGTGCTGCTGCGCGGTGAGAAAGATCCCACCCTGCCCGCCGAGCTGGAAGTCATCGCTGAGCGCGAAGCTCTGCTGACTATTCACGAAGGCCGTTACCATCAGGTGAAACGGATGTTTGCTGCTGTTGGCAACAAAGTGGTGCGGTTGCACCGCGAAAAAATCGGTGATTTTCAGTTGCCGGAGGACTTGTCTGAAGGGGAGTATCGGTTGTTAACAGAGCAGGAAAAGTACCAGCTACAAACAGTGCAAAAATAAATTTAATAAAAGCTTATTTACCATATTGACTAAATTGTAATCTTTGAGTATTTTCAGCCAGCGCCAGGCGCATAAAATAATGATTATGGAGATCTCATGAAAAATACACTTCTTGCCGTTGCTTTAGTCGCAGCAGCAGTTACTGCAGCGCCATCTGCAGAAGCCAATACCTCAATTAACCCATGGAAACACTGTGGCATCGGCGCCATGATTTTTGATGACAACAACACGGCTGCCGCTATCTCAAACGTTATTTGGGATCTTGGAACGACCGCTATTTCTTCTAAAATTTCTTCTGAAGACTCTTGCAAAGGTCAACGTGTAGCTGCCGCTCAATTTTTGCAAGACACCATTGCACAGGTTGAAGAAGAGACCGCCATTGGTGAAGGTCTGCACCTAACAACCGTACTAAACCTGATGGGCTGCGATGCAGCAGCGCACCCTGCATTAATCGGCGAAATGCGTTCACAGTTGGATCTGAACTCTGAAGCAAAAGCTGAAACTTATTTCCTGCAATTGGAAGCTACCATTGCAGAAAATTATGCCACTCAGTGCGCTGTGATTTAAGCCTACTGAAGCTCTGATCTGCCCGCTTTATGCGGGCTTTTCTTATTCTCATGCAGTATGACTATGACAATCCGATTATGGCTTCTACTTTTTCTCTTAACAAGTTCCCTAAGCGAAGCACAAGCCTCAACTCTTGAGCGTTTTCAACAACAAGCTGCTAGTTTGCAATTGCAGCATGAGCCTTACTGGCATGCCTTACTCCATTATAAAAAGCACCGGCTGAATACACAGCGTGTTCGTAGCGAAATTCTGGATGACGATTTCTTTCTTGCACCGGATGGACGTACCAACCCGGCCAGCGAGCTGCAAGCTACCCTGGCTGCAATGTTTCAAGATATCAACGAGGACTCAAATCAGCATGCCAGCTGCCGATTTATTGCCCGTACTCATTGGCTCGAAAAAAAGCTCACAGGGTTAGCAGAAGTGCGCCCCCGCTCTGCCTGTACTTTGTTTGAACAGTGGGCAGAGCCCGAGTATCTGGACTCCGTGAGCTTAGTATTTGCCAGTGGTTACTTGGGCAACCCAGCCTCATTTTATGGCCATATCCTCCTGAAACTGAACAGCAGCAACCCAGTCAAGACCCACCTGCAGCACCAAAGTCTGAATTATGGCGCGGCAGTGCCGGATCAAGAGAATCCTTTTGCCTACATTATCAAAGGACTTTTTGGCGGTTATCAGTCCACCTTCTCGTATGGTGAGTTTTATAAAAACTCCTTAACGTACGGTGAGCATGAACTCAGAGACTTATGGGAGTATCAGTTAAACCTGACAGATGATGAAGTCTTGCAGCTAACCTACCATGCCTGGGAGTTGATTGGACGCCACCACACCTATTATTTTCTAAAAGAAAATTGTGCTTTTCGCATGGCTCAGTTGCTGGAGTTAATTATTGATGCCCGGTTAAAGCCAGACCTGCAACCCTGGGCTATGCCGATCTCTGTTTTCCACGCAGTTTCTGGCATCGAGCATCAGGGGCAGCCTTTGATCCGAGCAATCAAACTCCATCCCTCCAGGCAACACCGCTTTTACCAGAAATATAAGCAACTGAATGCTGTTCAACAACAAGCCGTTGCAGCCATTATCCATCATGACTTCAGGGTGCAGAACTTCTTAGAGCCACTGCCATCAGCAGAGCAGCAAGCTCAAGTATTAGAAGCCTTATTCGACTATGTGGAATTCGCTGATTTGGGCGAGCCTGAAGCTATTCAGCAAAAAAAACAGGGGCTGCTGCAAGCAAGATTAATGCTGCCAGTGCTACCGCCAGCTCCATTTCCACAACCAGAGCAATTTCCTCATCAAAGTACGCGCCCCTCCATGTGGCAACTGCAAGCTTCGCATAAAAGCGACAAATTTATACCCGGTGTGCGATTCCGGGCAGCCTATTACGATTTATTGACCGCTCAGACGGGCCAGCCACCTTTTTCTGCGTTAGGCATGTTTGATGTCACTTTAGCAAGAGAAGAGCAACGTTTCGTCATCCAACAATTTGAGCTGTTACGTATCGAGCAAATGAACTTATCCACTACAGGCTTACCTGCCGACTCTGGTTTTGCCTGGAAAGTTGCACTTGGTTACCGGTCGCTGACCCGTCACTGTTCTGATTGCCGTCACCTATATGCCGAAGGTGGTCTGGGGAAAGCCATTCGCTTCCAAGAGTATGGGATTGTCTATGCCATGCTGGATGGACGGCTTCACCCTGCCGGAGAACAGCTTAACTTGGTCAGCGCTGTTGGCAGGCTTGGCGCTATTGTCGATATCCATCCAGGCTGGCGCAGCCAACTGGAGTTTGGCTGGAGTAGTTACGCTCAATCCGGTCATCAGAGTTATGGCTGGTACCGCTGGCACAACCGCTTTGGTCAGAGTCCTGATTGGGATATCCGGCTCTCCTTGGGCACTACTCAGGACGCTACACAGTGGACACTGTCCTACAGTCGTTATTGGTAACGATGTGACTTTTACCAAATCATGGCTAAACTTAAAAAAACAACAATGAGGGCAACTGCATGAACTTTATTATCTTTTTATTGATTGGCGCCTTAGCAGGCTGGTTGGCCGGGCAATTAATGAAAGGCCGGGGCTTTGGCCTTATTGTGAACATTGTGGTCGGGGTCGTGGGCTCATTTATCGGCGGCCTGGTGTTTTCTGCACTGGGGCTTGGGCCAACCAACCTGCTCGGCACCTTGATTATGGCCACCATTGGTGCTGTGGTGCTGCTGTTCTTACTCAGCTTAATTAATAAGAAAGCCTGAGCTGCGCTTAATCAAATAAATCCGGCTCGGTAGCAGGGCTGTTTGCGGCCCCGCTGCCGCCATTTTTTTGTTCACGCCGCTTTTTACGCTGTGCCAGCAATTTTAAAATTCGAGCTTTTTCCGCTACCGGCTTTTGTGGCCAGTTAAAGCGTTCTTCGCGTGAGCGCAGGCAGCCTTTGCAATAACCACGATTATCGCTTTCACAGACCCCAATGCAGGGGTTGGGCAAATCAAACAGCTCTAACTGATCCATCCGGGCTCGCTGGCAATGGCCGATAACTGCAGTGTACTCCGCCAGACAGAAGCTGTGCAAATCGCTCTACAGCGGCTTTTTTGCGATAAATTGCCTGTCAACAGAAAAAATCGTTGACTTCAGACTGATAGACGGCTATTTATATAAGCAACTGGCGTGGTTTTTCACCACAGCCCCAATTAACCGTTAGAGTTAGTGAAGAATTACAAAATGCGTTTAGCAACCGTTCTGAACATTATTGTCCTCGTAGTCGTGGTGATTATTAGTCGCTGCGGGGGCTTGCGTTTGGAATTTACCAGCTAAATAACCAGATTCCAGAAAACCCCCGCTCCGCAAGGACCGGGGGTTTTTTCGTTTCCGGGCCTTAAAAAAGCGGGCTGAATAAGTCCAGAGGAACAACGATGAAAGGCGCAGATTTGGTAATGAAGGTGTTGCAGCAACACGGGGTAGACAGCATCTTCGGCTACCCCGGTGGGGCCATCATGCCGATTTACGATGCCATCTACCAAAGCCCAATTAAGCACTATTTGTGTCGGCATGAGCAAGGTGGTGCTTTCTCGGCCATAGGCTATGCCCGCAGCTCCGGCAAGGTGGGTGTCTGTCTGGCGACTTCGGGCCCTGGCGCGACCAATCTAATCACCTCGCTGGCCGATGCCTTGCTGGACTCGGTGCCCCTGGTAGCGATCACCGGTCAGGTGGCACAGGGCGTGATGGGTACCGATGCCTTCCAGGAAATTGATGTGCTGGGGCTGAGCCTGCCGGTCACCAAACACAGCTTTTTGGTGGAGCACATCGATGCACTGGAAGACACCCTGCACCAGGCCTTTGCCCTGGCGCAAAGTGGCCGCCCCGGCCCGGTACTGGTGGACATTCCAAAAAACATCCAACAGGCCGAAGTCAGCTGCAGCTTAAAACCGGTGTCTGCTGCGCCAAAATCGTCATTACCACAGGTGGCGGCCGACCAGCTGCACCAAGCCCGCGCATTGATTGCTGCCGCCGAACGGCCCATCGCGTACATCGGTGGTGGCGTCCATATGGCTGATGCCATCGCCGAGCTGCAGCAGTTTTTAACCGAAAGCGCCATGCCATCGGTCACCACCTTAAAAGCCATGGGATCAGTGGCCAAAGACAACCCCTATTATCTCGGCATGCTGGGCATGCATGGCACTCAGGCGGCTAATCTGGCGGTGCAGCAATGCGATTTGCTGATCTGTCTGGGGGCCCGCTTTGACGATCGGGTCACCGGCAAGCTGGACAGCTTTGCCCCAGATGCCAAGGTGATTCAGCTGGATATCGACCCGGCCGAAATCAACAAGCTGCGCCAGCCCGATTGCGCCATGCTGGGCCCAATGCAGCAATTGCTGCCGGCGATGACGGTCGCGACCCACTGCCAACCCTGGCTCGAGCACTGCCTGGCGCTAAAGCAGCAGCACGGCTGGCGCTACGATCATCCGGGCGAGCGGATTTATGCGCCGCTGATGTTAAAGCAGCTCAGCGACCGCCTGCCGGATAACAGCGTGGTCTGTTGCGATGTCGGCCAGCATCAGATGTGGGTGGCGCAGCACATGCGCTTTAATCACCCACGCAATCATTTAAGTAGTGGCGGTTTGGGCACTATGGGTTTTGGCTTGCCGGCCGCCATCGGTGCCAAGCTGGCCCGGCCAGAAGATACAGTGCTGGCCGTCAGTGGCGATGGCTCCTTTATGATGAATGTGCAGGAGCTGGGTACCATCAAACGTTTTCGGCTGCCGGTCAAGATCGTCATCATCGACAATCAACGCCTGGGCATGGTGAAGCAATGGCAGCAGCTGTTCTTCAACGAGCGCTACAGCGAAACCGATTTATCGGACAATCCCGACTTTGTCGCTCTGGCCGCCGCTTTTGCGATACCGGGCCACACCATCAGCCGCAAAGACGAAGTGGCCGATGCGATAGAGGCCATGCTGACCTGGCCCGGCCCTTATTTGCTGCATGTACGGATTGATGAGCAAGACAACGTCTGGCCCCTAGTGCCGCCTGGGGCTGCTAACGAAGACATGTTAACGGAGAGAGCGCAATGAACCATGTACTGACCATCCAAACCAAAAACCAGACGGTAGTGCTGGAGCGTGTGCTGCAAGTCACCCGTTACCGCGGCTTTCAGTTAACCGGCCTGGAGATGAAGCCACAAAGCAGCCAGGCCGGCTTGCTGCTGACCTTGTCGATTGCCAGTGACAAACCGATCCATCTGCTGACCAGCCAACTGAACAAGCTGGTCGATGTCGAGCAATTGGAGCTGCACAGCGAGCAACTGGCATCGCTGCGGGCCTAATCACTTATTCTTTGCTAATGTTAACGATGCCCAGCGGCATCAGGGAGTATCCACGCAATGCCAAAATTACGATCCGCCACCGTCACCGAAGGCAGAAACATGGCTGGCGCCAGAGCGCTGTGGCGTGCCACCGGCGTCAAAGACACCGACTTCGGCAAGCCCATTATCGCGGTGGTGAATTCTTTTTGTGAGTTTGTACCCGGCCATGTGCATCTGCGCGATCTGGGCAAGCTGGTCGCTGCCAGCATCGCCGAAGCCGGTGGTATCGCCAAAGAGTTCAATACCATAGCGGTGGACGATGGCATTGCCATGGGCCATGGCGGCATGCTGTACAGTTTGCCGTCGCGCGAGCTGATTGCTGATTCGGTCGAGTACATGGTCAATGCCCATTGCGCCGATGCCATGGTGTGCATCTCCAACTGCGATAAAATCACCCCTGGCATGCTGATGGCTGCGATGCGGCTGAATGTGCCGGTGATCTTTGTGTCCGGCGGCCCGATGGAAGCCGGCAAAACCAAGTTGTCGGATCAAATCATCAAGCTCGATCTGGTCGATGCCATGGTGTCGGCGGCTGATCCCAAGGTCAGTGACAGCGACAGCGAGGCGATAGAGCGCAGCGCCTGCCCAACCTGCGGCTCCTGCTCCGGCATGTTTACCGCCAACTCGATGAACTGCCTGGTCGAAGCACTGGGCTTAGGCCAGCCAGGCAATGGCTCCTTACTGGCCACCCATGCCGATCGCAAAGAACTGTTTGTCCAGGCTGGTTACCGCATTATGGAGCTGTGCAACCGCTGGTACCACAACGACGATGCCGGCGCTTTGCCGCGTAACATTGCCAGCAAGGCTGCCTTTGAAAATGCCATGATGCTGGATATCGCCATGGGCGGCTCCACCAACACCGTACTGCACTTGCTGGCCGCAGCGCTGGAAGGCGAGGTGGATTTCAGCATGGCCGATATTGACCGGTTATCACGGATAGTACCGCACCTGTGCAAGGTCGCACCCTCGACCCAGAAGTACCATATGGAAGACGTGCATCGCGCCGGTGGCGTGATGGGTATTCTGGCCGAGCTAAACCGCGCCGGCTTGCTGGATCCCAGCACCGGCCATGTCTGTGGGGGGAGCATGGGTGAAGTGCTGGCCAAGTGGGACATCAAAACCAGTCAGCACGAACAGGTGAAACAATTTTACATGGCCGGCCCGGCCGGCATCCGCACCACCCAGGCTTTCTCGCAGAATTGCCGTTACCCCAGCCTGGATGATGACCGCGAACAAGGCTGCATTCGCAGCAAAGAGCACGCTTATTCACAAGATGGTGGCCTGGCAGTACTGAGCGGCAATCTGGCACCCAATGGCTGCATTGTGAAAACAGCCGGCGTCGATGAGGAGTGCCTGGTATTCAATGGCCGGGCACGGATCTTTGAAAGTCAGGACGACGCCGTTGCCGCTATTCTGGCTGGCAAGGTCGTGGCCGGTGATGCGGTGATTATTCGCTACGAAGGCCCGAAAGGTGGTCCAGGCATGCAGGAAATGCTGTACCCGACCAGTTACCTGAAGTCGATGGGGTTGGGTAAGTCCTGTGCGCTGATCACCGATGGCCGTTTTTCCGGTGGCACCTCCGGCCTGTCCATTGGCCACGTCTCGCCGGAGGCCGCCAGTGGTGGCGCTATAGCGCTGGTGCAGGATGGCGATCGGATTGAGATTGATATTCCGGGTCGCAAAATTGCCATTGCCATCAGCGATGACGAACTGGCTGAGCGCCGCGCCGCGATGGAGGCGAAAGGGACCGCGGCCTGGAAACCGCTGGATCGACAGCGCGTGGTCAGCAATGCGCTGAAAGCTTATGCCATGCTGGCCAGCAGTGCCGATAAGGGTGCGGTGCGGGATTTGTCGAAGTTGGAAGGCTAGTATCCAGCATAGCGCAGACAGGCAGCAACACGCGGGGACGGGGTAAATACTTCCCTGTACCCTCTTGTCCGGCATCCATGCCGTACAGGCCCCGCTTAGTTGCTCCCTGTCTCCGCTCGAGACCTGGATGCAGCGGCGAGAAAAACAGTCAAAAAGTAGTTAGCAGTTATTAAGTCAACGGAGTAGTAATGAATAACCTGGCAACAGCACAACCCGCCCCGACAGATACCGATGTGATGCAGCAGTATCTGCGCGAGATTTTGCTGTCGCCGGTGTATCAGGCGGCGGTGGAAACCCCGACCCAGCCGATGGCCAAGCTAAGCCAGCGGCTGGTGCAACAGGTATGGCTTAAGCGCGAAGACAAGCAGCCGGTCTATTCCTTCAAACTGCGCGGGGCCTTTCATAAGCTGCACAAAGTGAAACAGCACAGCCCGGATGCGCGGGTGGTTTGTGCCTCGGCCGGTAATCATGCCCAGGGGGTGGCGCTGTCGGCCAGCAAGCTGGGCCTGCAGGCCACCATAGTGATGCCAATCACCACGCCGGAAATCAAAGTGGCGGCGGTCAAAGCACTGGGCGGTAAGGTGGTGCAACACGGCACCGGCTTTGATGAGGCCAACCGCTTTGCCATGGAGCTAGCCGAAACCGAAGGGGCCTGCTACATCCCGCCTTTTGACGATCCGGATGTGATTGCCGGCCAGGGCACGGTCGCCAAAGAACTGCTGACCCAGCACAATCAGCTGGATGCGGTTTTTATCCCGGTCGGTGGCGGTGGTTTGCTGGCTGGTATGGCGGTCTACATCAAGGCGGTGTTGCCGCATGTCAAAGTGATCGGAGTCGAGCCGGACGATGCCAACTGTTTGCAGGCAGCGCTAAAAGCCGGTGCGCCGGTGACGCTGGAGCGGGTTGGCCTTTTTGCCGATGGGGTGGCGGTCAAGCGCATTGGCAGCGAAAACTTCAAACTGGCGCAGCAGTATTGCGATGATGTAATTACTGTCAGCAGTGATGAAATCTGCGCTGCCATTAAAGATATTTTCGATGATTTGCGGGCAGTGGCCGAACCTGCCGGTGCGCTCGCACTGGCGGGGTTAAAGAAGTACAGCCAGCAGGCCGCTACCGCGCCCAATCTGCAACTGGCGGCGGTGTTAAGCGGGGCCAACCTTAATTTCGATACTCTGCGCTATGTCTCTGAGCGTTGCGAGCTGGGTGAGAAAAAAGAAGCCGTGCTGGCTGTGACCATCCCAGAGCAGACTGGCAGCTTCCGCCGCTTTTGCCAGACGTTGGGCGGTCGCGCCATCACCGAGTTTAACTACCGCTATGCCAGCGACCACAAGGCCCATATTTTTGTCGGCATCAAACTGCGCCATGGGGAACAGGAGCTGAATACCGTCAAGCAGGCACTGCAGGATGCCGGTTACGACTTTCTGGATTTATCCGACGATGAGCTGGCCAAATTGCATGTGCGTCATATGGTCGGCGGCCTGCCTCCGCGACCCTTGACCGAGCAGGTGTACCAATTCAGCTTTCCCGAGTACCCGGGCGCGTTGATGAATTTCCTGAATACGCTGGGCGAGCACCAAAACATCACGCTGTTCCACTACCGTAACCACGGCGCCGCTACCGGCGATGTGCTGGCAGGCTTTGAAGTAGCGGAACACCATGACATCGCCGAGCATTTAAACACCCTGGGCTATGAATACCGGCTGGTCAGTGATAATCAAAGCTACCGGACGTTTTTAACGGCAGGGTAAAAGAGCTAGCTGCTTCCCATGAAATAGGGTGTAATTCAATTGATTACGCCCTTTTCGTTGCTAGACTTAATGAAGTTCAGACTAACTGATACTCTGAGAGTTGCCGTGGTACACCGCTATTGCAACTTAAACCCATTGGTCTGAAGCGCTTGCCTGGCAAACTGACTAATGCCTGCTTTATCCTGATATTCCAGAGTTTGCACTCCAAAAATAGTCAGCTCTTGTTCAACTTCTTTGAATGCAGCTTGAAGTTTGTTATCTGTACTAACAGGTCCCTGTAAAGGCAACAGTATATTCTGCTTTTGCAGTACTTGGTGGTTTACCAATCGACGGAAACGGCCAAGCCAATGTTCAGCATGGTCAAGCACCCTGGTAGCCGTTCTCTGCCGGAAAGCTAAAGGCCTTATAACAAATAGGTCATTTGTTTTGGCTACCAGCGGCAATGTAACCTCTATTAAGTTATCCTGAATCTTTTGCTGCTTAAAGTGCGTAAGCTTTTCATCGCGGAGTTGCTGGCGAATCACCTTAACCATCAGATTTTCCTGATACTCTTCTGTCAGGAAGGTGCGATGGACCAGTTGCTCAAACAATTGATTGAGCACAGCTTCCGGTTTTTTTTCAAGGTACAGCGTACGTAGTTCAGAGTAACGGACTAATGTTTCTCTTGGCCGAACCACTTCCTGCATGTGCAATGCGAGATCTTTTGCCGCCAGTTTACCAGCATATGCATTTAGGCGCTGCAGCTCTTCTTCCACTGTTTGTAAGGTGGCTTTATACAACTTACCATTTAGGTCTTCAAAAAAGTCCGTCACTCTGGCAAAGCGAGTGGGGGCCAAGCGAAAATCAATTAAGCCAAGTTCTGGAGCACACAGCACGATGCCGACATTAGCGAATTCGCCTGTCTCTGCATGTGGCATAAATCGTACTATTGCATACTGATACAGCGTTTTCATATCAGCACCTCCCAAAACTCATCATCATTATACTGCAACAAAGTCCTTCGTATCTGTTGCAAATAGTCGGTCTCGTCATCAAGCCATGTGGCTGGTAAGGTTGCAGCATACTGTTCAAAGCCTTGCAAAGCAATGGTCAGCTTCGCACTGTAGTGGTCCTGCCACAACACATCCCGCTGGCTGCTTAACCATACTTTATTACCGGGGTGTAAGTATGCGTTTCTACCGAAATTATAGTCCTCATCAAAGGCAAGGTTGTGATCAAGCACTACATAGTTATCTGAGCCTGCTTGGTAAAATAAGTTCGGATTACCACTATACTCCGTCATGGTGCGATCTTCATTTTTTATCCAATAATCAAATAAGAATAAGTCGCGGGCAAATTGAGCAGGAAGTTTTAAGGCATTTGAGTATGTTATTTCTATTAGGTCAGGAATGAGCCGGGAACCAAAGACAACGGTGTCTCCATCACCTAGCACCATGAATCGACACACTAAATCTAAAGCTATGACAATCATCTGGAAAAAACAAACTTTACTTTGGTCTGGCGACAGAGATTAAAGTAAAGAACTCTGTTTGGACGTTGCGGCTACTTACCACGACTAGTATGGACTAAGCAGCTTTTTACTATACATTGCTGCACTGCAAGTACACGTATGATGCTTGCTCAGGCCTGGAGCCTCAGCTACACTTTGCGCGATTTTCACACAGGAGCCATAACATGAGTAAACCAGCAACAACCGAGCATGGCCGCGGGGAAATCCGCGATAATGCGATGAAAGCCTTAGTCACCAGCAAAGTATTTCAAACTAGGGTGGTGAAGGCGAAAAAGGGCAAAGGGTCCTACCAGCGAAAAGGGCGTAATTCCAACGATTACGCCCTTGTTGTTTTACTATATAGCTTTGTTAAAACCCACCATTAAAACTGGGGTGCAAATTGGTCTGGTTGTGGTTGCTGCCACTTTCCCAGTCCTGACCACTGCCGCCGGTTGGGCCTTTACGGGTTTTCCATTCAAAGTTGCCCGGATCCGGGATGGTCACTTCCCAGACATGGCCACTGGTCCAGGTGCCTTCAATACCGCCGCCCCAATTGGTGAGCTCTGCACTGCTGCCAGTGAAGAACAGTGAAAAACCATAGCCAACATCCTTGGTCATCCGCAGGGTAATGGATCCCGGCTGAGTGCCACCACTGGATTGTGGTACCCAGACTGACCAACCGGTACTTTCCGTTATAGTGACCGGGAAGCTGCCATAACCCTGCGCATTGGTGGTCACCGTGCCGCTGACATTGCCGGTATAATCGTAAAAGGTGGTATTCGGCTGATGGCTGTTGATGGAGAACGACTGCTGACCACCCCAGTTACGACCCGACATCAGCATCACCAGACCGGTGCCCGGCACAGTGCTAAGCCCTTCGCGCACATAGGCGTAGACGGCCTCGGTATTGCCGGAGTACTCATGGCCGGGGCCATAGGCAAAGTAGCGGCGCGCCTCAATCAATTTATCCAGCGTTGGCGCCATGCCAAATTCGTCGTAATCGCGGGCAAACACGGTCGGCACCCCATGTTCACGCAACAAAATGTAAGCGTAGGCCTGGTTCTTGTAGTTGATCACCTGCGGCATGCCATAAGGATTGCCGGCCCGGCTGGTGTCGTGGTTATCGACAAAAGTGACCGCCCGATCGCGGTGCTGGCTATTAACCAGACCACCCCACCAGCGCATATCTTTGCCGCCACTGCTTAAAGCAACAAAGTCTTCGCGCAAATTGAAATCAAAAGCGCGCAAATGCGGCGTATTGACGGCATCCAGATAGCCGTTGATATCACTGACCCAGGCTTCGGCGACAAAGAACACATCCTCGCTGGTGGCCCACTGTACGTGATTGATCCAGTCACGGGTAAAATCGGTATCAACATGGGCAATGGCATCCATCCGAAAGCCGCTAAAACCAACGCTGTTGATGATCCACTCCCCCCAGGCTTTCATTTCCTGCTGCACTTCAAAACGGTTGTAATCGACATCCTCACCCATCAAATAAGGGAAGTGGAAGGTATTGCCCCACCATTTTCCGGGGTAGAGCTGATTGTCGGAGCCATTAAACGCGGTCCAGTTCCAGTCAAAGTCATGCCACAAGTAGCCCCAGTTTTGCTGGGTATAATGCGCCTGCCGACCTTGCAGATGATACGCGGTCCAGGCCAGGCCAAAGCCAGGAATATGCTCCTGTGCATCGGCACCCATGCGGTGGTTAAACACCACATCAAAATAGGCCTGAATACCCAGTTGGTCCAGAGCACTCAGTGCTTGTTGCAGCTGCTGACGGGTACCGTAACGGGTGGCGGTGGTGCCTTTTTGGTTAAACTCGCCCAGATCCCAGAAATCGTATACATCGTAACCGACACTGAAAGTACCATTCATGCCTTTGGCGGCGGGCGGCAACCACATCGAGGTAATGCCACGCTCGGCCAAAGGGGCCGCCATGGCCGGTAAATTGGCCCAAAGGCCAGGGTAGGCATCCCAATAAAATGCCTGGTACATGGTGTTGTTCACCTGCTGTGGTGGAATTTGTGGTAACTCGCTGGCCTGCAGGCCAAAGGATAAGCTGAGAGCGGATAAGGCAATGGCGCTGTGGCGCACCCTCTGCCAGATGGCGTTTTTCGCTGTGTTTTGCATGATTCTACCTGAAAATAAATGGTTTTATTTCCGGCCTGTAGTTGTACTACCCGGCTTCATGCCTTGCCGTCCTACGACTTTGTCCTTGTTGTTACCCCCTGCGTCTCCAAACGCCACCAGCTGTACTAAACAGGCCTGCGATCTCTGCGCTTAAAACTTGCACAAAGCCTTACCGTTATGGCCAAGTTGGTGCAGGTAAACAAGATGAATACGTATGCAAGCACAAATTAACGAAATATTTGCACTATTTTGGGGAAATCAGAGTGAATGGCGGGCATGATCGTCTTGCTGATCTCAGAGAAATTAAGGCGCCTCCACAGCTGAAAAGTAACGTTGTTGCAAGCCGGATAGAGCGCCATCGGCTACCAGTTGCTGCCAGGCCAGTTGCAGCTGGTGCAAACGCTCTTTATCAAAGGCTGCTTTGCTCACTGCCAGGTAAACCGGACTTTCATACAAGGTAAAAAGCGCAACCAGCTCCTGCTGATCCAACACCTGCTGTTGATACAGCTGTTGCAGCGTCAGACTGTCTTCAAAGGTCAGTTGTATCCGGCCACGTAGTAGTAAATCCAGCTTTTGCTGGCTGGTACCAACATAAGCAAGGCGTTCTTGCAGATGTGTATTCTGCGCCAGCTCATTGGCAAATTCCTGACCGTAAAACACCCCCTGCATCAGGCCGATATGCCCATCCACCTCTGCCAACTGCTGCAGATTGCTCACCTGACCAAGCAATGAGCTCGACCCAACTACCATAGTACGCTCGGTGCTGACCGGACCGATAAAGTGAGCAAACTCAGCGCGCTCTGCATTTTTCGACACATTGCTCATCATGCCAAGCTCACCCTCTGCCAACAGTTGCATGGCCCGGCCAAAGGGGATTTCCAACAGCTCCAGCTGACAGCCCATCCGCTCAGCCAACTGCTGATACAACTCCGCATTGAAGCCTTGCCACTCCACCTCGCCGGTGGCCGATTCCAACTTAATAAAACGCGGAGGAAAATGCTGTGCCTGCACCTTGAGCAAGCAGGGTTCTGCCTGCAGTGAAGTGGCGCTTATCATCACCAGAACCAACAGCCATCGGACCATAGCCATGCCAAATAAAAAATCGGAACCTAAGTATGGATAAAGCTGAAAAAAATAGCCAGACCAGGCAGCTTGGTACCGCCCGGTCTGATGTCAATTTAGCGCGATGGCAAGCGCACCTGACCACGCACTTCCTGATGCCGTACTGAGCCGCTGCCTTTGCGCTCCAGGCTCAAGTCCCCGCCAATGCGCTCGGCACGGATGCTGCCGGAGCCGATGGAGCCAAAGGCTGCATTGCCGGTCACATCACTGATCCGGGCTGAGCCGGAGCTAATGCGGTCTACGCTGACCGAGCCCTGCACATCACTGGCCCGGATCTGGCCTGAGCTTAGGCTGTTGAGCGTGACATCACCGGCTGCACTTTCAATACTGAGCTGTCCCGAACTGACACTGCTGGCCTGCACGGCACCGACCTGACGCAACGTGACCTGACCAGACGACAGCGCATTTAACTGCACCGGGCCAGCCTCGACCAAAGTGAGTTGACCACTGGACACCGTGCTGCTGACCGGGCCGGCTACCTTGCTGGCCTGCACCCGGCCAGAGCTTACTACCAAATCTAAACCGGCAATATTTTCAATACTGGCCGAACCAGAGCTGACCGTCAGATCCAGCAGCATGGACGCAGGCACCTGCAACGTTAAATCGAACCAACCATAGTTGCCTCCCCGCCCAAAGAGCCCTGAGCCAAACTGATTGGAGCGCCGCTCAGGCAACAACTGCAATTGCGTAGACTGGCCCTGCTGCCGGCTTGCCAGTTGCAATTCATCCAGACGCTTTTGCGATGAAGCACACAACCGGGCATGCACGGTCACTTCATTACTATTGCCACCTGTCAGCTTCAGCTGATCGGAGGCCATGGTCAGTTGCAAGCGCTGTACGTCCGACAAATTAAGTGTCCGCTCCGCACTGTAGGCACAGCGTTCATTCGCCAGTGCCAAACCAGAGCTAAGTGCCAACACGGCGATACCAAGTTTCCACATACTGTATTCCCCTTTTGTTTGTTTGAGCCTATCCAGCTCTAAACTCAAAAGCAAAGAATGGGCCAAAATACAATAGTGATACCTATCAATAACTTAACAAAAAATTATTGACTACCCATACCCCTGAGATCAGCAAGTTCGCCAATAAGTGGCGGATTTGAGCAAGCAAAGCGCTGCCCCATCAGGCCACTTTAAATTCTGCCACTAAATTGTTCAGCTCTTCTGCCACACGCGCCAGCTCCTGACTTGATGCGCTGGTTTGATTAGCGCCCGCTGCTGTTTGGGTAGATAAATCCTGAATCGTGGTCAGATTCGAGTCCACTTCTTTCGAGACCATGGATTGCTGCTCAACGGCAGCAGCAATAGCGGCATTTTGCTGGTTGATATTATCAATCACCTCCGTCACCTGCTGAATGGCCTCTTCGGTTTCTGACGCGGCCTGCATGGTACTTACCGCCTGCTCGTTGCTTTCACTAATGGCCTGGACCGTGCTGTTGGTTTCTTGCTGCACCGCATTGATCATGGTTTCAATTTGTTTAGTCGACTCCTGAGTGCGGTGTGCTAAAGCCCGTACTTCATCCGCCACCACCGCAAAGCCCCGGCCACTCTCACCGGCCCGGGCGGCCTCAATCGCTGCATTGAGCGCTAACAAGTTGGTTTGCTCAGCAATGGCACGAATCACATCTAGCAAAGAGCCTATATCTTTGACCCGACCTGCCAGTGACTCCACCCCACTCAAGCTATTTTCTATGCCGCTAACCAGGGTTTTTAAAGTCTGCATGGTTTGCAGCACCTTTTGCTGCCCTTGCTTGCTGGCAGCTTCGGCGGCATCGGATTCGCGTGAGGTTTCGCTAGCACTTTCAGCCACATTTTCAATGGCAGCCGTCAGTTCATTGACCGCTGTCGCAGCCTGCTCCAGTTCACTACTCTGGGTATGGAGGTTGGCGGTAGCCTGCTCGGTCACCACACTCAGCTCTTCAGAGGTGGATGCCAGCTGACTGGCCGATTGGCCAATATGATTCAGTGTTTCTTTTAAGCTCTGTTGCATCGCAAGCAAAGCTCGTAACATCGCGGCAGGCTCGTCCTTACCTTCGACTTCAAACTGTAGGTTTAAATCATTGCTGGCTATGGTCTCAGCTAAGATCACGGCTTGTTGCATGGGTCCTATCAGACTTCGGCTATAAAGCCAGGCAAAAAAGTGCACTTAACAGCAACACGATCACCAAACCAAGCCCCAACAATAACTGAGCCTGATCGGGTACCCGCTCAACGTCCTGACCGGTAGCTGCAACATTCGTACGAATCTGTTCCACCACAGCATCAATCGCAACCATCAAATCATCGTCCTGTTGACGTAAAGTGCCGGTCTGTAGCTGTCTGGCCTCTGCTGAGCGGCCAGCCTGCACATGCTGCACCAATTGCTGAAAGCTTTGCTGATACTGCTGGAATTGCTGTTCAGCTGAGCGCAGCGCTGCCTGCGACGGCCCATCAGGCAGCAACGCACTGAGGGCCTGACTATCACGTTGATAATGCCGAACCAAGACTTCCGCTTCTGTCAGTAGCTCACGAAGTTCAGTGGCATTTTCTGAAGTGCGGATACGATGCGACTGAATAATCAACGCCATTAAATCTCTGCGCAGATTGCCTGCCTCATTGGCAGCACTAAAATCTGTCGTCACCAACTGGCCGGTAATGCTTTCAACCCGCTCCATCTGTAGAATCGCATTCAGCCCCAGCACCAGAGTAAGCAGAGCAACCAAGCCAAAAGCAAACGCTGAGCGCATGCCCAGTTTTATTGAACGAATCAAAAGAACTCCCGAAAATTCAGAACTATACAGCAGACGCACTATCTATCAGTGCATGATAACAACGAGTGCAAAACAACAAGCAGCTTCCAGCTAACTATAGACAAAGCAGTGGGATTGCGCCAACCAGCGGTTGGCGCTGAAGGGACTGTCTAGTTCAACCAGGGGGTATCAGGCAACATCGCCAGATGCTGGCAATAACGGGACAAATTAAAGGCTTCTTTGCGCTCTATCACCGCCTCCATTTCCGGTGCTAAGGCGCACGCCATCAGTTCAATCGCTTCTTCGCGGCTATGGCCGGTCAGTTGCAGTCGCATCAGGGTTTCAGTGGTTTCTTTCGGGTAACGGTCGGCCAATTGGTTTTCAATCACTTCAAACAACAGGCTTTGATCAAGCTGAGCATCGTCCATCGGGGGATCCTAGATTCGATTGAGTGACCTTAGTATGACGGATCCGACCGTCCTTGTCAGGCCAGAAAGATTGGAAAAGGCCACTGACGAAGAGCCCGGTTTACTGCTAAGATGTTTTCTTTAAAAAATCAGATAACTGCTGCGCTATGCTCTTGACACTCAAACACAAAATGTCCGCTCTCGGCCCCGGTTTGCTGATGGCCACCGCTGCCATTGGTGGCTCGCATCTGGTGGCTTCCACCCAGGCTGGCGCGCTCTTTGGTTGGCAGCTGTTGGGGCTGATTTTGCTGGTCAATGTGCTGAAATACCCATTCTTCCGTTTTGGGGTGCAGTACACTCTGGAGCAGGGTGAGAGTCTGTTGCAAGGTTATCAACGCAAAGGCCGCGGCTACTTTTACAGCTTTATCGTACTAAACCTGATAGCGGCTGTGGTCAATACCGCTGGTGTGCTGCTGTTAACCGCCAGCTTACTGCACTATGCGCTGCCCTGGCAGGTGTCGGTGACCCTGTTGTGCTGGCTGATTCTGGCCGTCTGTCTGCTGATTTTATTGCTTGGCCACTATCGGGCGCTGGATAAAGTCGCCAAGTTGATTATGGTGTTGCTGACGCTTGGTACCATCATCGCTGCTGTGATTGCGGCGCTGAATGGCGCCATGGCGCCAGCCGATTATCAGGGACCAAGCCCCTGGCAACTGGCGATGCTGGGTTTTCTGGTCGCTTTGATGGGCTGGATGCCGGCCCCGATAGAGATTTCTGCTATCAGCTCGCTCTGGCTAACCGCCAAGCAGCGCCAGCAGCCGATCAGCCGCCAGCAAGGTTTGTTTGACTTTAACCTGGGTTACTGGCTGACCGCAGGTCTGGCACTGGTGTTTGTCTCCTTGGGAGCTCTGGTGCAATACGGCAGTGATCAGCCGATAGCGCTGGCAGGTGCTGCGTTTGCTCAGCAACTCATTGGCATGTACGGCAGCACCATAGGGGACTGGTCGCGGCCGCTGGTCGCCGCCATCGCCTTTTTGTGCATGTTTGGCACTACCATCACGGTACTGGATGGCTACGCCAGAAGCTTGAATGAATCTTTTACCTTGCTGGGCTTACACCAGCGTGGCCAGCGCCGCAGTTACCAGGGCTGGCTGTTGGGCCAAGCCCTGGCTGGCATGGCGGTGATCCTGTTTTTCCGCTCAGCGCTTGGGCCTATGCTGACCTTTGCCATGACATTGGCCTTTTTAACCACGCCGGTCTTTGCCTGGCTGAATTACCGGTTGATGCGCCGCCACAGCAGCCAGCCCCTACCTGCATTGCTGGTGTGGTGGAGCCGGCTTGGCCTCTTGTACCTGCTCGGCTTTGCACTGCTGTTTTTGTTGTGGTATAGCAAGCTGTTGGACTAACCCCTGCTATTGAGCATCTTGCTGCGGCAAGGTGAGCACCAGCTGCTTTACCTGATTGGCGGCAATATCCTCGGCTTTAAACAGCACCGGCCGCCATTGCAGTTGGCTAAAGTGCTGTGTTTGATCATCAAAATGCACCGATTCTGGATCGTGCGACTGGCTATAAGCCAGCAACATCGTAGCCTGAGGGCCTTGCTCGCTAAACTGCAACGCCAGCACATAACTGCTGCCATAATTGGTGCGGTAACCGTATGTGTTGTCTTCCAATTGCATCAAAGGCGAGCGATCTGGCCGGGCTTGACCGGTAACAATGGTTGCCAGGCGCGAGGTGCTGCGTGATTGTGCTACCCCTTCCACCATATTAAAGACGCCTTCATACGAATAGCCGCCATGCATCGGAATGGGTTGCTGGCCGCTGGCCTTGACCAGGTGTTGTACGTCGGCAAGGGCAGCCTGAGGATTGATGTTGGCTTGTTGCAGGCGATGTAGTGCTGCGGCCAGTGCCAGTAAAATAGGATCCTGCTCTGCTGGCTCCACCGCCGGCGCCAGCCCTGTTGGTGTCTCTGTTGGCAGCGCTGGATCAAAGGGGATAGCAAACAAGGTATCGGATAAATCCCGATGACCAGGCACCCGGAACTCTGCCAAAAACTCCCGCATTAATAGCGCACCCTGGCTACTCAACTGATACTGCCCATCCCATTGCGCCAATGCCTGGCAGGCGGGTGTCAGGTCGACTGCTTCATCCAGTTGCAATAAAGGAGCATCCTGACAGCGCTGCAACAAAGGTTGGTGCAATGTCTGGCCAAAGAGGGAGCCATTGTGATCCAGCACCTGCTGCAAGGCTGCTAAATCAAACTGGCCATCGCTGCCACTGACGATGGGGCTTGCCAGTAACATTGCATTGTAGCGGGTACGTGGGCTGCGAATACTTTGCTCGGGCCCGTACACCAGGCTATAGCCTTCCAGCCGCTCCGTGAGATGGCTCAACCAGTGGCTGCTATTGGCATTAAAGGCATAATCGTCACGTGTCAGCTTTGGCGCTTCTGACAGGGGCACCAGGCCTGGGGTATGCGTCTGGCCACTATCGTACCAGGCAAACAATGGGTTGTTGCCAGGCAGCAACAAGCTGCCAGCACCATCCTGCCATAATACTGACAACGGCGGGGCGCCGATGGCCTGACGCATGATCTGCTCGGCCTCAGGATGCAAGCGCGGTACCTGGGAAGCATCGACATAACTGGCGGTGCCTTCACTGCTGGCCATTAAGGTATTGACCCAGGGGATCCCCTGGTGCTCGGCCAAAGCATCAAAGAACTCGGCGGTGGTGCTGGCTTTATTCAGCGCCAGCCACTGCTGCAGCATCCGGCTGTTGCCAAGGTTAGCATCTTTAATGGCCACCGCACTTTGGCTGGTCCAGCCCAGGCTGGGATCCAGGCTGGCTAAATTGACCAAAGGACCAAAGTGGCTGTGGTACAGGGTGTGCTCATGGCTGATCAAACTACCATCTGCTTGCCGAATTTCAACGGTGACCTGCTGCGGCGTGATGTCCCGATACTCGTCACCGTAACGATAACGCATGGAGTTGCCAGGCTCCAATTCCAGTTGATACAGGGTAAAACGCTTGCCCTGCGATACCGTATGGGTCCAGCCAAGCTGTTGGTTAAAACCAATCAACACTGCCGGCATGCCAATCATGCTGGCACCGGTCACATCCAGGGTGCCAGGAATGGTCAGGTGCTGCTCAAAAAAGCGCAGCTCCCCATCCCAGGGGAAATGGGGGTTGGCCAGTAAGCTGGCTTTGGCACCGGCACTGCGTTCTGCCCCCAATGCCCAGCCATTGCTGCCAAGGCCATTGGCACTAAATAACTGCGTCGGGTTCAGAGCCAGCTCAATCCCTGCTTCGCCGGATGGTGGCTGAGCGGCAGCCATAGCAGTTAAAAAGTTACGGCTGCTGGCGAGCAGAGCTAAATCCATATGGTAAGCCAGCAGGTCGATTTCGGAAATGGGCTGCACCCAGTCGGCATCACGGCAAGGGCTGGGGTAAGCCGCCGGACTATCAAACTCGCTTAAGCGTTGGTTAAAGCCGGCCACATAGCCATTGAGTGCAGCACGGGCATCTTCCGGTAAAGCCGCCAGCCGTTCTGCAGCCATTGCTGGCAAGTTCAGCCCGAGATAGCCAGCATCCATCAATACAAAATACTGATTGGGGCCGGGGCCGAAGGTGCGTGCCTGCTTGCCTTGCAATTTTAATATTTGCTCCGACAAGGTGCAGAGGTTCTCGCTGGCCTGACTGTAGCCAACGCCATACCCCAAACCACGATAACTGCTGGCTTCGATATGCGGCACGCCATAGGCCGTGTAGGTAATCTGTACTTGCTCAGCGGGGTCTTTGCTGCTGTTGCAGGCGGTGAGTAGAAGAGCCGCTACGGGCAGAAGTTGACGCATCATAACTTTAAGCAACCTGAATGAAAATACTATGTAACCATCATAGACCATTGACATTGAAAGATCAGGCGGCAAAGTTCACACAGTATTCATTAAAACACTATGAAAGGCACACTTTGAACTGATAGGACTGGCTTCAAAGATGTGCCCTGACTGTCTCTCCGACGCAGACATAAAGAGTGCTGCAGTCGTAGCAAGTACTTTTAAAGCGCCAGAGTTTTCTCTCCGCGGGCAATGCCGGAAACACCGGAGCGCACCACTTCGATAATGGCTGAGCCTTTGAGCGCCTCGATAAAAGCATCCAGCTTGTCCGAAGTACCGACCACCTGAATGGTGAAGGTTTTAGCAGTGACATCGATGATTTGACCGCGAAAGATATCGGCACAGCGTTTAACTTCATCGCGCTGCTCATTGCTGGTGGCTTTGACCTTGATCAGCATCAGCTCGCGCTCGACATGGGCGCTTTCGCTTAAGTCCTGTAACTTCACCACCTCGATCAGCTTATGCAGCTGCTTGGTGATTTGCTCGATCACCTGATCGTTGCCATGGGTCACCAGCGTTAGCCGCGACATAGTAGCATCCTCAGTCGGTGCTACCGTCAGCGAGTCGATGTTGTAACCACGCTGCGCAAACAGGCCTACCACACGCGCCAATGAGCCCGGCTCGTTTTCCAGCAAAACAGAAATAATATGACGCATGATTAAGTCCTCTTTGTTTTGCTTAAGAACATCTCATTGATGGCACCACCGGGAACCTGCATTGGATACACATGCTCCTTTGGATCGACATGAATGTCTAAAAACACCAGTTGATCCTTAGTGGCAAAGGCGCGCTCCAGCGCCGGTTGCAGCTCTTCCGGTTTGGTGACCCGAATGCCGACATGACCGTAAGCTTCAGCCAGTTTGACAAAGTCCGGCAACGAGTCCATGTAAGAGCTGGCATAGCGCGACTCGTAGTTCATGTCCTGCCACTGCTTGACCATGCCAAGGTAACCATTGTTCAGGTTGATGATTTTCACACCCAGGCCGTACTGCTTGCAGGTGGACAATTCCTGAATATTCATCTGAATCGAGCCTTCACCGGTGACACAGACCACATCGGCATCGGGGTAATTCAGCTTCACGCCCATGGCGGCTGGCAAGCCAAAGCCCATGGTGCCAAGGCCGCCGGAGTTAATCCAGCGGTTTGGTTTGTTGAACTGATAATACTGAGCGGCAAACATCTGGTGCTGACCGACGTCGCTGGTGACATAGGCTTCGCCTTTGGTGATGCGGCTGACTGCTTCAATCACCGCCTGAGGCTTTAACACTGGCGTATCGCTGTCGTAACGACCGCCATGCACAGCGCGCCACTCATCAATTTGCTGCCACCAGGTCGCCAGTGCGGGCGCGTCCGGCTGAGCTTTCTTTTGCTCCAGTTGCGCCAGCATGGCTGACAGCACCGGCTTCACCAGGCCAACAATCGGAATATGGGCATTGATGGTTTTGGAAATGCTGGCCGGATCGATATCAATATGGATGATGGTGGCATCCGGGCAGAATTTTTTGGTGTTGTTGGTGACCCTGTCATCAAAGCGGGCGCCGACCGCCAAAATCACATCGGCATGGTGCATGGTCATATTGGCTTCATAACTACCGTGCATACCCAGCATGCCAACAAACTGCCGATCGGCGGCAGGGTAAGCACCAAGGCCCATCAGGGTATTGGTCACCGGGTAGTTCAGCTTACGCGCCAGCGCAGTCAGTTCGTCGGACGCCTGGCCCATAATGACGCCGCCACCGGCATAAATCACCGGTCGCTTGGCTTTTAATAAAGCAGTGACCGCTTTTTTAATTTGCCCAGGGTGACCAGCTGCGGTCGGGTTGTAGGAGCGCAGCTTGATCGACTCTGGGTATTGGTACGGATAGCGCTCATTCGGCATCGTCATATCTTTCGGAATATCCAGCACCACAGGTCCCGGCCGGCCGCTTTGCGCAATATAAAAGGCTTTTTTAATCAGGTAAGGGATATCTTCCGGCCGCCGTACCGACATGTTGTGTTTCACAATGGGGCGGGAAATGCCGAGCATATCGGTTTCCTGAAAAGCATCTTCACCAATCAGGTGGCTCATCACCTGACCGGTCAGCACCACCATTGGGATCGAGTCCATGTAGGCGGTAGCAATGCCAGTCACCGCATTGGTCGCACCGGGGCCAGAGGTAACCAGCACCACACCGGCCTTGCCACTGGCTCGGGCATAGGCATCGGCCATATGGGTGGCAGCCTGTTCATGGCGCACCAGCACGTGCTTGACTTTGCTTTGCTGAAACAGCGCATCGTATATATGCAGCACAGCGCCACCCGGGTAGCCATACAGGTATTCCACGCCCTCGTCGGCCAGTGCACGGATCACCATGGCGGCGCCAGACAGCATCTCAGTTTTGGTATTCTGGCTTGTCATTGGTTCATTCTCTTTTGGTTCTAACATGCAAAGCAAAACAGCCTGCATGTCGCAGGCGTTGGAAACAAACTTCGACTGCTTACAGGCAAAGTTGTGGTTGTACGTGGCTGGTTGGAGGTGCCGCTTCGTTGGCGGCTGCGGCTGTTGGAATTATTTTAAGCCGTCTGTATGGCTTTAATGTACGTGATCGTTGGCACGATGTCGATGCCTTTTGCTGGTTTTTTCATGGCCTCGGTGCCTTGCCATGCCTTGCAAAACAAGGGTGCTGTCCTCATAGTATAACCATTGCCCGCAAACAAGGAACAACCGTGTCTTCCAGCCCGATTTTTGATGTCAGTATGGACAATGTGCGTGAACTGCTGGCCGCCTCTCAGCAACAACCGGTGGTATTTTTATTCTGGTCGGCGCAAAGCCAGGAATCACTGCAACTGGATCAGCAATTAAGTCAGCGCATGGCTAAAGCCCAGGGACAGTTGTTACTGGCCCGGGTCAATTGCGATGAACAGCAGCAAATGGCGATGCAATTTGGCATTCAGGCCCTGCCTACCACATTAATCATCAAAGATGGTCAGCCGGTCGATGGTTTTGCCGGCCCGTTGGACGACAAGGCTCTGGATGACAAGCTGGCCGCTTACCTGCCCAAAGCGGAAGACGAACTGGTGCAGCAAGCCTTGGTTTTGTTGGATGAGGCCAAACATCAAGACGCCTTTCCACTACTCAGTGAAGCCCTGCAACTGGCCCCTGAACGGGTGGATATCAAGCTGTTACTGGCCGACTGCGTGGTAGAGTTGGGCCAGTTGGAGCAAGCAGAAGCCCTGCTGGCAACCGTGCTGCTGCAGGATCAGAATGCCGATTATAAGGCCGTCCAGTCCAAGCTGGCCCTGGCCAAAGAAGCAGCCGATACTCCGGAAATTCAGGCATTGGAAGCAGCTCTGGCAAGCTCCCCGGATGACATGCAGTTACAAGAACAGCTGGCAGTGCAGTATCAGCAGGTGAAGCGCTCGGCTGAAGCGCTCGAGCTGCTGCACGGCATTTTGCGGCAGGATCTGAATTTTTCCGAAAGTAAAAAGCTCTATCTGGATATTCTGGCGGCCTTGCCCAAAGGCGATCCCATTGCCAGTCAGTACCGTCGGAAGTTGTACAGTTTGTTGTATTAAATAAGTTTGCTCAGGCCAGCCTAATGGCTGGCTTGCCAGATTTGGCGGATGCGATCCGACAGAGTCATAGGATCAAAAGGTTTCACTACCACGTCGATAGCACCTAAGTCTTTGTACGATTGGACTTCATGGCTTTGTACCTTGGCAGTCATGAATACCACGGGTATGGTGCTAAGATCAAAACGTTGTTGCAGTTGTCGCAGGGTCTCAGGCCCATCCATGCCAGGCATCATCACATCCAGTAATACCAACTGAGGATTAAAGTTGGCAAACTGTTCCAGCGCCTGCTGACCGCCATGGCAGCTGCATACTTCAAAACCACCTACGGCCTCCAGGGCGATTTTGGCGATTTGCTGAATGGAGGGGTCATCTTCTACATGAAGAATTCGAACCAGTTCGGTCATCTCAGGCAATTCCTGTTGAGCTGTCGCATAACCTCACTATAATGCAGTTCTTTCATCCAGGCAAAAGCCTTCAGACGTTTCAAGGAGCAGCAATGTCGCATCAGGCCAGCTTTCTGCAATTGCAGCGGTTGCTGAGCAGCTACCAGCCTTACTGGCAGCTGATGCCTTTTGCCTGCCGCAAACTGCCCTGGCAAAACAGTTCCCTGTTGGCTCAACTGAATTTGCTTTCTGATGACGCTATCCGCCAGCTCGACAGCAACCCAACCAAACGGCAAGCCTGGTTTATCGGTTGTTTTCCGGAGTTGGCACAGTTACCGGAGGTGACAGCTTTTGACCGACTGCGGCCAATGCCCGAGCTGCCTTTTTGGCTCAGCAACGGGATTCCGGGGCGCAAAGTGGAGCAAATCCAGCAGTTTTGTACCCTGGTACCTGACAGTGCAACCCCGGTGCTGGAGTGGTGTGCCGGCAAAGGGCATTTAGGCCGGATGCTGGCTTTCAGCCAACAACGTCGGGTACTCAGCCTGGAATGGCAGGATGCTTTGTGCCAGCAAGGTGCAGCACTGGCAGAAAAACACCAGTTGCCCCAGCGCTTTGTAAAGGCTGATGCGCTTTCAGCAGAAGGCCTGGCGGTACTGAAGCCGGAGCAACAGGTACTGGCGCTGCATGCTTGTGGCGAACTGCATCTGCAGCTGCTTCGCTCTGCCAGTCAGCAGGGCTGTCAGCAACTGCAACTGGTGCCCTGTTGTTACCATCTGATCCCAGAGCCACAGTATCAACCACTCAGCCAATTAGCGCAGCAGCACGATTTAGCGCTAAGCCAGCACGATTTAAAGCTGGCGGTGCAAAGCCAGGTCACAGCTGGAGCCCGTATCGCCAGGCTCAGAGAAACCGAAGTAGAATGGCGGCTGGCCTGGCAGGCATTGCGGGCAGAACTAAGTGGGGACAGCCACTATCAGCCGCTGGCGTCGGTCAGCAAACAAATATTCAGCACCGATTTTCGCCAGTTTGCTGAGTGGGCTGCCGAGCAGCAGCAAGTGACTTTGCCTGCCGGGCTAAACCTGGATGGCTATCTGGTGCAAGGGCGGTCACATGCTCGCTTAGTGCAACGCATTGAGTTGGTAAGGCACTTGTTTCAGCGTCCATTAGAGCTTTGGCTGCTGTTTGACCGAGCCTTGTTCCTCGAGCAACAAGGCTATCAGGTCGAAGTGGGTACTTTTTGTGCAAGAGAGCTGACACCACGCAACCTGATGCTGCGGGCTGAGCGCATCCAGCGCTAAGCGGAGCTGGCGCGTGACTCAGCCAGAGAAGTTAAGCGCTGACCAGAGCGGTGAAAGTCGGTGATCAGTTGGTCTTTACGCTGCCAGCGCTCATTGAGCCACTGCTGGAACTGCTGGCGAAAACTGTCATCACCAAAGTAATCCCCGATCATTGCCTCGGTGACTGGCAAGCGCTCTACCTGCAGCACCACCCGTTTCAGTTTGCCGGATAGCATTGCCAGCACGATATGCTTCGGATTGTCCGGATAAATCAGGGTGACATCCAGGATGGCATCGAACTGCTCGCCCATGCTGGCCAGGGTAAAGGCAATGCCACCGGCTTTCGGTGGCAGCAGATGTTCAAAGGGGCTCTTTTTCAGGCGTTGTTTGGTTTTGCTGCAGCGAGTGCCTTCGACAAAGTTGATGATGGTGGTCGGCTGATGACGGAATTTCTCACAGCTGCGCTTGGTGCTTTCGATATCCTGACCTTTCAGCTCCGGATGTTTGGCTAAGTAGGCCTGGCTGTAACGCTTCATAAAAGGCATATCCAGTGCCCAGGCACCCATGCCGATAAAAGGCACCCAACGCAGCTCTTCTTTTAAGAAAAACTTCGGCAGCGGCATCCGGCCATGGGTAAATTGCATCAGTAAGACCACATCCAGCCAGCTTTGGTGATTAGCAATCATCAGGTACCATTGCTCACGGCTAAGGCCTTCGGCTGGCAGTTGCTCCTGCCAATCCAGGTTATTTACCAGCTTAATGAAAAAGGCATTGATGCCAATCCATTGGTGGTAACAACCATGCACCGCCCTGCTGCAAAAGCGCTGCCAGCCGGTTATCGGCAACAAACGCAGCAGACTAAACACCAGCACAATGCTCCCCCAGAACGCCAGATTTAAAGCGAACAAAGCAAAACTAATGGGGGCCAATACCCAGGCTGGTAAGGTCGACATGGCTCAGGACTCCTGCTCTGCAGCCATTTGCTGCAACTGCTGATCTTTGTATTGCCAGAGTTCATTCACCCACTGTTGGAAGGAAGCGCGAAAAGTCGGATCCTGATAATCTCCCAGCAGTTGGTCGGTGATTGGCAATACTCGTACTTTGACGTTTATAGCATGAACAGCGCCGGAAATGTAATCCCAGAAAGTTGGGATCCGCTCCGGGTAGTGAATGGTAACATCCAGTATCTTATGCAACTGATGGCCCATAGCACCCAGCACAAAAGCGACTCCGCCAGCTTTGGGTTTGAGCAAATGCTGGTAGGGCGATTGTTGCTTATCGTGTTTCATCTGGGTAAAGCGGGTGCCTTCGACAAAATTCATCACCGTTACTGGCTTAAAACGGAATTTGGCACAGGCTTTACGGGTGGTTTCGATGTCTTTACCTTGCAGCTCTGGTTTTTTTGCCAGTTCAGCTTTGCTGTAGCGCTTCATAAAGGGGAAATCCAGCGCCCACCAGGCCAGCCCCATAAAAGGAACATACAGCAGCTCTTTTTTCAGGAAAAACTTGAGAAAAGGAATTCTGCGGTTAAACAGATTCTGCAGTACCAGAATATCGGCCCAGGATTGGTGGTTGGCTAGCAGCAAATACCAGTCTTTGCGCGATAATGCATCCATTCCTTCCACTTGCCAGTGAATGCGGGTAAATAGACGCGTAGTGACATTGTTCATGCTGATCCAGGCCACCGCAATGGCATCCAGCAGGTAAGTTAGCCAGGCCTGCCAGCGTTTCACCGGCAGCAGCTTTAACACGGCCAGCAACATCAGTGGCAAAAACCAGAACAGAGTATTAAGAGCGTAAAGCAACAAAGCCAGCGCGCCTCGCACCGGCTTTGGTAAAAAGTACAGCATGATTCACCTTAAACGTACAGTCGGCAGGCAAGCGCAGCTCCAGCTGCCTGCCGACACTGATCGGATCAGTGCTTAGTGTACCTTAATCTTCAAAATAGGTGTATCCATTGACACCGGCTTTCAGCTCTTCTAACAGCTCGGAGCGGCGCTCTGCCGGGATAGCCAGAGTTTCCAACTGCTCGCTGTACGACTGGATCAGCTTATTGGCATCAAAGTGCACATAGCGCAGCACATCGGCTACCGTATCGCCTTTAATTGCATTGGTTAGCTGGTAGCCACCATCGTCGGTCAGCTCCACATGCACCGAATCGGTATCGCCAAACAGGTTGTGCAAATCACCGAGGATTTCCTGGTAGGCGCCCACCATAAACATCCCCAGCAAGTACTGTTCGTCTTCTTTGTACACTGGCATCGGCAGACTGCTTTCAATACCATTACCATCGGCATAGCTTTTTAGCATGCCGTCGGAGTCGCAGGTAATGTCCTGAATGATGCAGCGGTGGTCCAACGGCTCGTGCATCCGCTCCAGCGGCATCACCGGAAACAGCTGATCAATGCCCCAGGCATCCGGCATCGACTGGAACAGCGAGAAGTTAACAAACAACTTATCGGCCAGCTTTTCGTTCAGCTCGTCGTGAATAGCCCGGTGCGAGCGCGAGCTTAAATCCAGGTTATCACGCACCCGGTTGATGGTGGCAAAGTAAATTTGCTCTAACAAGGACCAGTCTTGCAGGTTCAGTAAGCCATGCACATACTGGGTATGGGCATCGCTGAAATAGTGCACCGCATCGTGATAGGCCTCAACTGCTGTGCGAGGCGTAACATTGGTGTAGGCATCCCACAGCCCCAGCACCACGGATGGCGCATCTTCGCCTGGCTCTGGCAGGTATTTCAGCCCTGGTGCCCGCTCAATATCAATCGCATCGGTCACCAATACCGCATGGTGCGCTGTCATGGCACGGCCGGACTCGGAAATAATATTTGGATGCGGCAAATCATACTCATCGCACACTTCTTTTAAACCATTGACCACATTGCGGGCATACTCGTACATGGTGTAGTTCATCGAGCAGGTCGAGCGCGAGCGCGAGCCTTCGTAATCGACCCCGAGGCCACCACCGACATCGACCGTATCAATCGGCACTCCCAAGGTGCGCAGCTCGGCGTAGTGACGGGCACACTCACGAATGGCATTGTGAATATCGCGGATATTGGCGATTTGCGAGCCGATATGGAAGTGCACCAACTGCAGCAAATCCAGCTTACCGGCTTCTTTTAACACCTCAATGGCCTGCAGCACCTGGGTAGCAGTGAGGCCAAACTTGCCTTTCTCGCCGCCGGTGTTTTGCCACTTGCCTTTGCCGATGGAGTTTAGCTTAATGCGAATACCGATATGCGGTGCCGCCCCTAGCTGATCGATTTCACGCAGCAGGGTTTTTAGCTCGGACAGTTTTTCCACCACAATGTAGACCTTATGGCCCATCATCTGGCCAATGGTGGCCAGTCGTAAAAACTCACTGTCTTTGTAGCCATTACAAACAATACTGAGTGGTTTGTCCGACACACCAAGAATGGCCATCAATTCCGGTTTACTGCCAGCCTCCAGTCCTACGGTGCCGCTGTCGTGGCTAAGCAACTTTTTTACCACCGAGTACTGTTGGTTCACTTTGATTGGATAGACCGCCGTGTACTGGCCCAGGTAGTCTTTTTCCTGTTTGGCTTTTTGAAAGGCGGTGATCAGGGAATCAATGCGGTGCTGCAAAATATCGGTGAAACGCACCAGCACCGGCAGCGTCAGACCCTCGTCTTTAAAACGCTGCACCAGCTCCGGGAAGTGAATACCCGGCTTGCTGTGATCCTGATCAGGGTAAGCTACCAGCTCGCCTTTTGGGTTAATATCAAAATACCCTTCACTCCAGGTGGCGACATTGTAGATGGAACGTGCTTTTTCGGTACCCCAGTCAATCATGGTGGATCCTTATCCTGTCATCGCAGCAGAAAAAAGAAAGCGAATGCTGTCAGGACAGAATTCGCGGCAATGCCTCTATTTTAAGCCCTATCACGGCTACTTGCAGCAAAATGCGATCAAAAATTTGTTTGTAGGGCGCAATACAGGCAAAATAATGGCCCTAAAATGCAATGCAAGGCTTTCACAAAGGGGACGATGATGTCTGGTCTGGATACACAACAATGGTTTACCGAAGTCTTTGAGCCCAGTGGCAGTGCCTTTGGCCTGGCCATTACTGCCAAGCTGGATGAAGTGCAATCGCCTTTTCAGCACATTGAAATTTTTGACACCACCCACTTTGGCAAGTTGATGGTAATCGACGGCTGCACCATGGTCAGCACGCGCGAGAACTTCCTCTACCACGAAATGATGAGCCACCCGGCGCTGTTTACTCACCCGAACCCGAAAAATGTGGTGATCATTGGTGGTGGCGACTGCGGCACCCTGCGTGAAGTGTTAAAGCACCCAGGCGTAGCAACGGTGCATCAAATCGATATCGACGAACAGGTCACCCGGATGGCGGAAAAATACTTCCCGGAGCTCTGTGTCTCGAATCATGATCCGCGTGCGACCATTTTGTTTGATGATGGCATCAAATTTATGCGCGAAGCCGCGCCTGAATCGATTGATGTGGTGATTGTCGACTCAACCGATCCGGTTGGCCCTGGTGAAGGCTTGTTTAACCGCGCTTTTTACCAAAGCTGTCTGAATGCACTACGCCCGGGTGGTATTCTGGTGCAACAAAGCGAGTCACCTCTTATTCACCTGCAATTACTGACCGATATGCGTCAGGCTATGCTGGATGCCGGCTTTGCTGCGCTGCAAACGCTGAACTTTCCACAAATGATTTATCCGTCCGGCTGGTGGACCTGCACCCTGGCCCGAAAAGGGGAAGCCTTTACCGGTTTCCGTGAAGCCGATGCCGCCGCAGCCAATCTGAATACTGACTACTACAATGTCGACATTCACAAAGCAGCGATGGCGTTGCCCAACTTTGTGCAGAAGGCCTTTGCCGAGCAAAAGTAAGGGCTTTACCGACAAAAAAACCTGCCGTGCGGCAGGTTTTTTATTCGCAAAATTTTAGCTTTGCGTGACAGGTTCGATATGAATTTCTACCCGCCGGTTCAAAGCCCGGTTGGCTTCCGAGGTATTGGGCACCATCGGGTAGGTTGGTCCAAAGCCCTGAGTTTCCATTCGTACTGGCAACACGCCCTGGGCTGCTAAATAACTGCTGACGCTATCGGCCCGCTGCAGCGATAAACGCATATTGAAATCGTATGGTCCGGTATCATCGGTATGACCAGAGATAATCAACATGGTTTTGTCGTAGTTGCCGAGCACCCGTGCTATATCGTTTAGCACCGGGTACAGCTGAGGCTGAATATCGGCCCTGTTAATGACAAAGGTCAGCTGAGATGGAATTTCCAGCCGCAGATTATCGCCTTCACGGTGCACCTTTACACCAGTACCGCTTAACTCTTCACGCAGCGCTTTTTCCTGGTTATCCATATAGCTGCCTACAGCAGCACCCGCCAGAGCGCCGACCGCAGCACCAATCACCAAGCGTTTATTGCTGCGATTGGCTGTAGTTTTACCAGCAATGGCGCCAGCAACTGCGCCGATAGCAGCACCTCGGGTGGTATTCTGATTGTCGGTACTGGCACAGCCCACCAGCCCTCCCAGCGATAAACTTCCGGTTAATACACCGACCATCACAAGCTTTGACTTCATCTGCATAAACTCCTTTGACGTATAATAAATAGCATAATCCCACAAGCTGAATCACGGCTGAACTATTTTTGCATCCACTCACGAAAATGCATAGACATATGGCCATCCAAAATTATAATCAGAGCATCATTTCAGCAGTGAGCATTGGGTATGTTGGGGCAGTCTTGGCAGCGTTTGGTGTTAAAAGTGGGCAGCGCCTTAATAGCGCCGGAAGGTAAAGGTTGCTCTACCCGCTATTTGCTGACGCTGGCGCGCTTTATCAGCGAGTGCCGCTCGCGTGGCATTGAAGTCGTGTTGGTGTCCTCCGGCAGTGTCGCCGCCGGGCGCAGCGCCATTGCTTTTTCGCATCAGCCGCTGCCTATTCCGGTGAAGCAAGCTATGGCTTCCGTTGGCCAGTACCAGATGATGCAGTTGTGGCAAAATTTGCTTGATTGCCACTGTGGTCAGTTGCTGCTGACGCACGATGATTTTCACAACCGGCGCCGCTACCTGAATATTGAAAACACCCTGCGCACTCTGCTGGATCATCAGGTGCTGCCGATCATCAATGAAAACGACAGTGTCGCCACCGCCGAGCTGAAGCTGGGCGATAACGACAATCTGGCGGCTTTGGTGGCGACCGCCGTCGATGCCGATGTGCTGATTATCTGCTCGGATATTGACGGTTTGTACAGTGCCAACCCACGTAGCAACCCCCAGGCGCGCTTTATTGCCGAGGTGGAGTGCATCACACCAGAGATTTTCGCTATGGCTGGCGGCAGCCATCACAGTGTTGGCACCGGCGGTATGGTGACCAAGCTGCAGGCAGCGCAAAAAGCCGGGCAGCAGGGCATTGATACGCTGATCGTCAACGGGCAAAAAGCAGCGGTATTTGAAGCCTTGTTGGAAGGCAAAGCTGCCGGCACTTTGTTTCATCGCCAACAGGAACGGCTCAGTGCCAAGAAACACTGGCTGCTGCACGGTTTAAAAAGTCAGGGCCAGATCCAACTGGACGCCGGTGCGGTGAAAGCGCTGCAGCAACAGGGTGCTTCTTTATTGGCCAAAGGGGTTAGCGCTGTGAACGGCCAGTTTGATAAAGGCGATGCGGTGCTGCTGTGTGACAGCAGCGGAGCCCCTTTTGCCAAAGGTATTTGCCAGTATCCGGCATCAGAGCTTAGCCGGATTAAAGGCCTGCACAGCCAGCAAATCGCCGCCACCCTGGGGTATTGCCCACGTGAAGAAGTTATTCACCGCGACGATCTGGTGCTGTTGTCCGCTGCCGAAGCTGCTGCTCAGTCCTCGAAATAACGCCAATCCGGTGGATAGGCCAGATCCGGCTGCTGATAATCGCACAGCCCATCCGGAAAAATGTGCTTGAGTTCGCCCAGCCAGGGCGTCATATCCACTGCACCAAAGTCACCGCGCGCCAGCGCCTGCTCAATTGGTATTAGCGCGCACTGCAGCAGTAGGCCATGGCTTGGTGCGCCAGCCTGTTGCCGACTGTTGCTCAGTACCGGATAAGTTTGGTGACAGCGGCCCTCGGACTGCCAGACCTTATTACCGCTGGCAATCACCTGACCATCGGCTGCAAAACAACGATCCGAAGCTGCAGCCGGAGCTTTGCCACCACGAACCCAGTCCACCACAGCCGCAAAGGCTTCGCTTTCCGGAGTGTAATCCGGATGACTGACCCAGATGCGTTGCCAGGCTTGGTTTCCTCGCTGCGCCAGCCGCTCACGGACCATAAAAGATGGCTGCAAATGATGCATATCCAGCACAGGATCCAGGTAGTGGCGCAAATCCAGCACTGGGATCGACAACTCGCCGGTAAACAACTGGCCATAGCGATAGGCCCGCTCAATCGCCTTCGGGTTGGCCCGATAGCGTGGTGCTACCTTGATGCCAGCCTCCGTCATCTGTAGCGGAGCCATATTGTGCCGGCCAAAGGCACTCAGCCAGATGGGCGTATCCCAGATGGGCAGAAAACGTGCCCGCTCGGGCTGCATCTGATGCTGCGGCAGCCAGCTGCCAATGCGGGCATTCAGCTCTATAAACTGCTCGGGACTTAGCTGGCCTGCTCTAAGAGCCAGCAAACCATAGGGCACGCCAACATTGTCCCACAAGCTATGGGCAAAGCCATGCTGATCGCGGCCATAGATATCCACCAGATCTTCCCAGTAACTCCAATGTTGTTGTTGCAGCAACCCAGGGCTTACAAAGGGCCGTAACCGACCCTGCTGTGGGTTATGCACCATGGATGACAAGCCAAACCAGGCATTGATGCACTGGGTTGCTCCTGCCATCGGTGTTGGTTTGAACCCGGACAGCAACTGGATGGCGCTGATTTCCCGTTGGAAGCGCACCTGCTGATCCGGCACAGTGCTCAGCCCTTCAATCCACTGCCGGTGTTGCCAGTCTTGCCAGAAGTTTTTATCGCTGGCATTGAAGTAGTAATAGTTGTGTAGCAAATCGCAATCCAGCGCATAGACGACCTGGCTCAGCATATCCGGATAGCTGTATTGGGCAATGGCTGCATACAGCAACCCAGGGGCATTTTGTGCCAGCAGATATTGCGCGATACCACCGCCGGAACCGCCAATACCAATGGTCATCTCCGGCTCGCCATAGAGGCTGATAAAATGCTGCTTTAACTGGCGAGCCACTTCTTCGGCCCGCAGAAAGTGGTAACTATGGCTGGTGCGGTTGGCGCTGCTGCTAATGACTGCATAGCCCTGACGCAGCTGGGCAGCCCGGTTGCGCAGCAAACGCTCAATACGCAGCTCGCCCTGACGAAAACCGATGCCAACCCCGCCATGAAACTGGTAAATCAGTTTGTCATTCCACTGGCTTTGACCAGTACGCAGCGGAAATTCATCGGTTAGTACCGGCATCACCAGCAGGTAAAAATAGCGCTGTATGGTGCCAAGTTCAGCCCGAAGCAACAGCTCACCATCGGCCAGCGCCCCCCCCTGATAAGCTGCTACAGTCCCGTCCTGGCTGAGCCGGTACCAGAGCAGACGACTGGGGTGCAGGCAGTCCTGGCTATACCCCTGCAAAGCGCCATCATCGGCATAAATGGCAACGCCATAGCCCTGGTCATTATCGACCAGTGGTGGCTCGATGCCCATCTGATGCCAGGCGCAGTAGAAAGGGTATTGCTTGGGGCCGGAAAAAAGGGGTGTTGATGGGCCCACCGCACCAAGTGGGATAGGGTACGGGTAGGTATCCAATGGCCGTGGCGTGCGGCCAATAAAGTCATCGACTTGTAACAGCTCACCAGCGCGCTCTGGTGGCACTGCCAGCACAGGGTGGGGCTCAAAAAAGCTGGCCGGGATCTCACTGCGCGGCCACATCAGAATCAAAGCCAGCACCAGGCCAAGCAACAACAACCATTTCAATAAGCGCACTTTGCTCTCCTTACTCGTTCTCTACTAAGGATAGCAATACGCCAGACTTGTGCTAGCTCAGAGGCAGAGCCAACACCTTGGATTTACGCTGATAATTGTACAGCTGCTGTTTTTGCGCCGGTAAATCTTCCACCGTGGCCAGCTCAAAGCCATGCTCCAAAAACCAGTGGATGCTACGGGTGGTCAGTGCAAACAGGGTATGATAACGCCGCTGTTTGGCCTGCTGGATCACGTATTTCAGCAAGACACTGCCCCTGTCAGCATCGCGGTAATCCGGATGCACCGCCACACAGGCAAACTCACCGACCTGCTCATCGGCAAAGGGATAGAGGGCCGCGCAGCCGATCACCAAGCCTTCTTTTTCAATCAGCACAAAGTAGTCGATTTCCATCTCGAGCTGCTCACGCGAGCGACGCACCAGCAAGCCCTGCTGCTCCAATGGCCGGATCAAGTCCAGAATACCGCCGATATCCGCAATGGTAGCCGGGCGCAGCTTCTCAGCCGACTCATTGACCATCTGAGTACCGATACCATCACGGGAGAACAGCTCCTGCAACAAGGCGCCATCGGCATTGTGGCTGATTAAATGACAACGCGGCACGCCGGCACGGCAGGCGCTAATCGCAGCATGCAAAAAAGCCAGACTGGCAGCACAACAACTGTCTTGCAGCTCTAACCGCTGCATAATTTGCTCAGCATCATTGGGAAGGAGTTCCGGGATAATATCGCCATCGTCGGATACAATGCCGCCATCGGCACTGAAGCCTATCATTTTATCGGCTTTTAACTTTATGGCGACCTGGGTAGCAATTTCTTCTGCCGTCAGGTTAAAACTTTCACCGGTGACGGAGGCCGCGATTGGCCCCATCAGCACCATGCCATTGCTATCGAGCTGACGGCGAATGCCCTGCACATCAATGCGCCTTACCCGGCCGCTGTGGCAATAGTCAACGCCCTCATCCACGCCAAGTGGCTGAGCAATGACAAAGTTGCCACTGACCACGTTGATTTGCGCACCCTGCATCGGTGTATTGCTTAAACTCATCGACAGCCGGGCGGTAATATCCAGTTGCAAAGCACCGGCTACCTGCTTGATCAGCTGAAAAGTATCGTCATCGGTGATCCGTACCCGCTTGTGGTAACTGGCATCCAAACCGGCTTGCTGCAGCGCCTGGTTGATTTGCGGCCTGGCACCATACACCAGCACAATTTTAATGCCCAGGCTGTTCAGCAGAGCAATGTCATTGATAATGCTACGAAAACCAGGCTGAGCAATGGCTTCGCCTCCCAGCATCACCACAAAGGTTTTGCCACGGTGAGCATTGACATAAGGGGCAGACTGGCGAAAGCCAGAGACAAGTTCAGTAGTACGCACCTTGGCAAAATCCTTCATCGGTTGAACACCCAGGCTGATGCAACACCACTGTATGAACACATCATGACAGCCGGATGAATCAGGAAAGAATAATTATACGGAAAAACAGGATAAATAATCAACAAATATTCACGTACACCCTGGCACCGGTCAAGCTGTTCTGCCCAATCAAGCACAAAGCCAACGTAACGCTGGCTTTGTGCTTGATTGGCTTGCTGTAGAGCTAAACCATCAATCCAAAATAATATGCGGTAAAAAACGCGAGCTGTCTTTGGTGATCAGGCTGTTGTCTTCGCGGATGCCGATGCCGGCTGCGCTGTCGCCGACCACCCAGCTACCGATTAAGGTATAATTGCCGTCAAAGCTTGGCAAGGGCTGCAGCCGCTGACGGATAAAGGGCGCGTCCTGATAAGGGCCGGGTTCGCTTAGGCGTTTGCCATCGGCAGTGACCAATTCGATATTGGCCCCTTCGCGTGAAAACAGCGGCTTGCGCAGCCAGCCTTTATCCAGTGCCTTGCCGCTATCAAAATGACTTTCCAGCAGGTTCGGATGGCCCGGGTGTTTTTGCCACAGCAAGGGCAAAATGCCTTTATTGGATAGCAGCAGTTTCCACAGTGGTTCCAGCCAGAGAGTCTGGGAAGTTTTTACCTGCTCAGCAAAAGCTTCTTCCAGCATAAATTCCCAGGGGTAAAGCTTGAACAAACCGGTAATGGGCTCGCCCTGCAGATCGTAGTATTGCCCATCCAGGCTGCCGATGTCTTCCAGTGCGATGTAGCGGCTGTCGACGCCACTTTGGGTGGCAATATCCAGCAGGTAATCGACGGTACCTTTGTCTTCGATGCTTTCGCGCACACTGGTAAAGTGAAATGGCTGCGGCAGTGTAAGATTGGCAAAGGCCTGCTCCAGTTTGTCCTGCAGTGAATTAAACTGATCGGCTCCAGCCGGCAGCTCGCCCCGCATGAGTTGGTCTTCCAACCAGACCCATTGAAAAAAGCCGGTTTCGTACAAAGAGGTCGGCGTATCGTAGTTCAGCTCCAGCAGTTTGGCCGGGCCGCTGCCGTCGTACACCAGATCCATCCTGCCGTAGAGATGCGGATCGCCACGCTGCCAGGATTCGGCCAACGCATCACGGTAGTCTGCTGGAATAGCCAGCTGATCCAGTTTTTGTTCATCGGCCAGAATATCCGGTACCAGATCCAGCGCCATTGCGTGCAGCTCTTCGGTCACATCTTCCAGATCCTGCTCAATCTGGCGCAGACTAAACTGATAGTAGGCGCTTTCATCCCAATAGGGCTCGCCATCAATGGTATGAAACTTAAAGCCCAGGCTTTCGGCATAAGCCTGCCAGCCCGGCCGGGGCGTGCTGTTTACTCGCTTCATCGTACTCGCTTCTTCGTCTGCTTAACTGCCGTAACTGCGCTGGCGATTTGCCTGCTGTCGGGCCGCTTGCTGGCGCACCGCGGCTTGTTCGCCAAAACCACCACGACGGACCAGTTGCGCCCGCTGCGGCTGCACCGCCGAAGGCCGGACCCTGGCCACACCCGGCTGGCTGGCTACTGCCTGGTTACCGGCCGTACGGAAGGTGGAGCGATCATCGCGTGATTTGTACAACGGCTGGGTCGGTACTGCGGAGCGGTTGTTGGCGGTGCTTTGCTGCAGCTGCTGCGCCTGCCCTCCAGCCAGGTTGCCACGATTCATCATTTGGCCAGCCATATAGCCCATCATCATCGGCATAAAGAAACTGCCGCTTTGATGGCGCTCAGGGGCGGTTTCACACTGACCTGCGCCAAAATCTGCTTCGCATTCAAACTGGTCCTGATAGCGTGGCGCTACCTGCGTATGCAACACCGAGGCCCGCTCAAATTCAGCCTGACACTCTGCTGGTGGGTGATAAAAAGCGGCGCATTCTTCAGCATTATGAAAAACATGCACTTCCTGTTGTTGCTCGCCACAGCCTGCCAACAACAGGGTGGCCGCTGGTGCCATTAAGACCAGCGCGGCTTTTTTACTGCGTTTCATGAAAAAGTCCTCCGGGCGGAATGAATCAATAGCTCATGCTGGCAGAGTTCAGCATGCCCACAGCAATGGAGCAGGCAGCAGAGAAAATACCAGCAGCCAGTTCACCTTGCTGAATACGGGCCGGCAATTGCTTTAAGGTCAATTTAACAACAAAGAAGGTCAATACTTGCACGACCAGGGCAACGCCACCCCAAATGGCGCAATCGAGCAGCGACATCGAGTGGGTGATAGCACTGGCCAGCGGAATAGAGAAACCTATCAGCGCGCCACCAAAGGCGATTGCCGCTGCGCTGTTGTTGGCGCGGATCAGATCAAATTCGTGATGTGGCGTCACCCAGCTGTAAATGCGGGCAAAACACAGCAGCAGTATGGCTGCCAGCGTAAAGTACAACAGAAAGTAGGGAACTCCCGACAACGACAACCAAACCGTTTCCATGCAATGACTCCATAAGGCTGTTGAGAAAGAGCGTCGATCCTGACGAAAAAATCAGCCCAGTACAAGCTTTTTACCGCCTTTTTGCAGCGATTAACCGCTTACGGCCTGGTACAGAGCGCGTCTGACTTTACATCACAGCCGAACTTTATACACTGAGCGTTACAGAACGAGCAAAGTGAACGCTTTGTGCAAAATCGTCATGACTATAAAAAACACAACCACAGGAATCCCCGATGAAAAAAACACTTCTCAGCACAGTGGCGCTGGCTGTTAGCCTGGCTTTAACCGGCTGCAGCGGCGAAGCTCCGCTCCAGCAAGCATCGTCCAGCCAGCAGCAAGTAGAACTAAGCTCTGGCATTGAGCTGCACAATATGGATACCAGCGTAGCGCCGCAGCAGAATTTCTTCCGCTATGTCAACGGCAAATGGCTGGAGCGCACTGAAATTCCTGCCGACCGTGCCCGCTGGGGCAGTTTTGATGAACTGCGGGACCTGTCCGAGCAGCATGTATTGGCCATTATTCATGAGCTGGCGTCAGAGCAACACGCCAAAGACAGTGATGCGCAGAAAATTGCCGATTTGTTTCGTTCTTTCCTGGATACCGATACCATCGAAGCGCTGGGCCTGACACCATTGCAGCAGGATCTGGCACGCATTGAGTCGCTGCAAAGCCATAAAGACCTGGCAAAAGTTTGGGGTGAATGGCAAAGCATCCGTACTGGTACTCCTGTTGCTGTTTTTGTCAGCCAGGATCAGCGCCAGTCTGATCAGTACATTACTGCAGCCAGTCAGTCTGGTCTGGGCTTGCCGGATCGCGACTATTACCTGAAAGATGATGAACGTTCGCTGCAAATCCTCCAAGAATACCAGCAGCTGATCCAGCGCTTTTGGCAACTGGCTGGTTGGCAGCACGGTGAGCAGGCCGCGGAAAGCATCGTTGCAATTGAGCGGCAACTGGCAGAAGCTCAGTGGAGCCGTATCCAAAACCGCGATCGTAATGCCACTTACAACAAAATGACACCGGCAGAGCTGGCAGCACTGGCACCAGGTTTTGACTGGCCGGCCATGCTAAACGCAGCGCAACTGGGCGATATTGATGCATTGGTGATCCGTCAGCCCAGCTACTTCACCGATTTTGCAGCCCTGCAGCAACAAATTCCGTTAGCCGACTGGCAAAGCTACCTGCGTTTCCACCTGCTGCGCAGCAGTGCTGCTATGCTGCCCACTGCTTTTGATGACGCCAGCTTTGATTTTTATGGCCGGGTGTTAAGCGGCCAACAGGAGCAACGCAGTCGTGAGAAACGTGCGGTGCAAACCACGGAGCGGATGCTGGGCTTTTTGGTGGGCAAAAAGTATGTCGAGCGTCACTTTCAGCCAGAAGCCAAGGCGCGGATGGATGAATTGGTGAAAAACTTTATGGTGGCTTTTAGTCAGGCTATTGATGAACTGGAGTGGATGAGCGATGCCACCAAGGTCGAGGCTCAGGCTAAACTGGCCAGCTTCAACACCAAAATTGGTTACCCGGACGTGTGGCGTGATTACGATTGTCTGAGTATTGCTGCCAATGATTTGCTGGGTAACGCCCGGCGTAGTGCCGAGTGTGAATATGAGCGGATGATTGGCCGTTTAGGTCAGCCGGTAGACCGGGATGAATGGGGCATGACACCGCAAACGGTCAATGCTTATTACAGTTCCACCATGAATGAAATTGTGTTCCCGGCTGCTATTTTGCAACCACCTTTCTTTGATGTGAATGCCGACGATGCACTGAACTACGGTGCTATTGGCGCAGTGATTGGCCATGAAATTACCCACGGCTTTGATGATCAGGGGCGCCGCTCCGATGGCGAAGGCAACCTGCGTGACTGGTGGAGTGAAGAGGATGAGCGTCAGTTCCGGGAGCGGGCGCAGTTGATGACTGAGCAGTTCAATGCCTTCAACCCGATTGACGATCTGTACCTGCAGGGCGCGCTGGGGCTAGGTGAAAACATTGCCGATCTGGGCGGCTTAACCGTCGGTTACCGCGCCTATCAAAACTCGTTGCAAGGCCAACCTGCACCTGTGATTGATGGCTTTACCGGCTCACAACGGTTCTTTATTGGCTGGGGCCAGATCTGGCGCATCAAGTTCCGGGATGAAGCCTTACGCCAGCAAGTGATCACCGGGCCACATTCACCGGGCAAATACCGGGTACTGGGACCTTTATCCAATATGCCGGAGTTTTATCAGGCGTTTGATGTACAGCCGGGTGATGGTATGTACCGTGAAGAAGCGGTGCGGGTGAAAATCTGGTAAGTCAGTCCCTAAAAAAATGCCGGCTAAAAAGCCGGCATTTTTCTTACTATAAATTTATTAGAATTTATAGCTAAAACCAAGGCTGATAGCACTTGCACGTGCTTTCGCGTCTTCAATTTTAGCTTTTGGTAAGTCGTTGTACTCCAGATGAACTGCAAACTGGTTATTAATGGCGTAGGCACCACCTACTCCCCAGGTAAAGCCTTTACCGCTTGGGCTTACGCGCACGGAGTCCTGCTCATCAGACCAATCAAGGCGATACTTAGCATGGCTATAACCTGCCAGACCATACAAGGAAAACTCATCCGTCAGCGGAACCATACCTTTGCCAAGCAAAGCAAAACGATTTCTGAGTTTCACTTCCGTACGACCATCATCAAAATTCTTAGATTTATCCTGGACGCCAAAGTGCCAGCGTCCTTCTATAGCAAAGTTTTCAGTGATTTGATAACCGCCTAATAAGCCGATAGTACCCAGGTTGTAGCTAACGGAGCCTTCTTCTTCGTTCGCTTTCAAGTTATGACGCTCGTATTGAGCTCCGGCATAAAAGCCTTCATTTGCCACTGCTTGCCCGGCCAACAATGCTACTGCACCTGCCATCAATGCTAACTTTTTCATCCTGAACTTTCCTTTTGGTTTGTTTAAAACACAAGCATCCTATCGAGCTAGAAATGAACAAAAACTTAACGCAAGATACAGTTGTTTACTCTTTGTACAATCAGGGTTCCGCGCTTTATCCTGTATTCCACACGGATCAACGCCATAAACTCGCTACTGCTGTCTTTTTTTGTTACAAAAAGGCATTGAAATGCTCAAGGAAGTAGGATGAAAACTCTCTCTCTCTTTTTGCTAGGGCTTCTTCTTAGTCTTAGCCAACCCGTTTGGGCCGAAGCCGTTGATATTGGCTATATGGAGCCTGCCGCGGAAATCACCGCTATCGTGGATGCACCACCACCGCCAGCGGCCAGTTTAAGCCCGGATGGTCGCTGGTTGCTGTCGCTGGAGCGCCCGGCGCTGCCATCACTGGCCGACCTGGCCGAGCCAGAGTACCGGCTGGCCGGCATGCGCTTTAACCCTCGCAATCAGGCCCCATCGCAGCCGCGCTATTTATCCGGTGTGCAACTGATTGAGCTGGATAACCAGCAAAGCAAAGCCATTCGCGGCCTGCCGCGCAATCTGCGGGTGCTGTCGGCAAGCTGGTCGCCCGATAGCCGCTATCTGGCTTTGCTGCAACTGGAGCAGGACCATACCGCCTTGTGGCGGGTCGATGTGGAACGCGGCCGCGCAGAGCGCTGGTCAAAGGTCAAAGTAAACGCCATTCGTGGTGGTGAACTGCAATGGTCTGCCGATAGCCAGGCGGTGTATCTGCTGGCAGTAGACCCCAAACGGGGTGCAGAGCCAGCTGCGCCGGCAGTACCGGCAGGCCCGGTGGTGACAGAAGTACGTGGCCGTACGGCACCGGCCCGGACTTATCAGGATCTGCTGCAAAACAGCCATGATGAAGCCCTGTTTAATCATTACATGGCCAGCCAGCTGGTCCGGGTTGGTCTGAACAACCGTATTCAGGTGATTACCGATGCCAAACCCTACTTAGGTTTTTCACTGGCACCGGACAATCAGCATCTGCTGACCACCCGCCTAACGGAGCCTTATTCCTATGCGGTACCGATGTCCCGCTTTGCCCGCACCAGTGAAGTGCTGAACCGCCGTGGTGAGTTGCTGTATACCGTGGAGCAGCAGCCGCTGGCCGATAACCTGCCGATTGCTTTTGATGCTGTGGTCGATAGCCGCCGCGCTATTCAGTGGCGTAGTGATCAACCGGCTACTCTGGTCTGGGCCAAAGCTCAGGACGGTGGTGACCCGCGCCAGGCGGCTGACACTCGGGATCAGTTGCTGCAGCTGGCCGCACCTTTTAATGCAGAGCCCACCCCCTTGCTGGAGATGCAGTACCGTTTTGCCCGCCTGCTGAGTGCCGAAGATGGTACCAGCCTGGTGTGGGAGCGCTGGTGGCAAGATCGGCAGGAAAAACTCTGGTTGCTGACCGATACCGAACCAAAACTGCTGTGGGAACGCTCGTACGAAGACCGCTACGGCGATCCGGGCACGCCACTGACCCGCCTGGATGCCAATGGTAACCGGGTACTGCGACTGGATGATGGCGCCATTCTGTTAACCGGTAGCGGTGCTTCCGATGATGGCGATCGCCCCTTTATCGATCGGATGCAGCTGCACAGTGGTGAAACCGAGCGACTGTGGCGCTCCGAAGCACCTCACTACGAATACCCGATCACACTGCGGGCCGATGGCCGTTTGCTGACCCAGCGGGAAAGCATCGATACGCCGCCCGACTTTTACCTGCGCGACTTGCAAAGCGCTGAGCTGACTGCAGTGACCCAAACCCCACACCCGATGCCACATACGCTTGGTATCAGCCGGGAAATGATCCATTACCAGCGCGAAGATGGTGTGCCGATGTCTGCTACGTTGCTGCTACCGGCTGGTTACGATAAAGAACGCGATGGCCCGCTACCGACCATTATCTGGGCTTACCCGCGCGAATTCCGTAGCAGTGCTGCTGCCGGTCAGGTCAGTGGTTCGCCCTATCGTTTTAATCGCATTGGTTACTGGAACCCACAGTTTTTGGCCACCCAGGGCTATGCGGTGCTGGATAGCGCCACCATGCCAATCGTCGGTGAAGGTGATAACGAGCCGAACGACAGCTTTATCGAACAGCTGGTGATGAACTCTAAAGCAGCGATTGAAGCCGGCGTTAGCCGTGGCGTCACCGATCCGGAGCGGGTAGCGCTTGGCGGTCACTCGTACGGTGCCTTTATGACAGCCAATGTGCTGGCGCATTCCAACCTGTTCCGCGCAGGTATCGCCCGCAGCGGTGCCTACAACCGCAGCTTAACCCCCTTTGGTTTTCAACGTGAGCAGCGCACCCTGTGGGACGATCCCGATCTCTACATCCGGATGTCGCCGTTTTTTCATGCCGAGAAAATCAAAACCCCGCTGCTGCTGATCCATGGTGCGGAAGACAATAACTCCGGTACTTTCCCGATGCAGAGCGAGCGTTTGTACCAGGCCATCAAGGGCAACGGCGGCACCACTCGGCTGGTAATGCTGCCACTGGAGTCGCACGGCTACCGCGCCCGCGAGTCGGTACTGCATATGCTGTGGGAAACGGTGAACTGGCTGGATGAGTTTGTCAAAAATGCTGAACCGCGCTCTGCAGATTAAGCGGTAGGCGCAATAAAAAACCAGCTTCACAGTGAGCTGGTTTTTTTATACCCGTGATACTAGCAGCAGATCTAGTTGCCCCTAGCCGCTTTTATCTCGGCCAGCAGTTGCTGCACATCAGCCCGCTTTAGCAGTTGCTCGGCCGGCTGTGGCAAGCGACGCTGCCAGTTCGGGTACTCGGTGCTGGTACCCGGCACATTGATTGGTGTATCCACCAGCACCAGATCTTCCAGCTGAAAAGCCATTAGCTTAGCCGGCGTAGCCGCCACAAAACGGTGACTGTGACGGATCAAGGCCGCATAGTCACCCTCTGGCAAAGCAAACTGATGACGCAGGATCTGCTTTTCTTGCTCGCGCAACTGGTGCAACTGCTCAGCCACCTCTGCGCTGGGGTACAAATCCAGCCGGTGGCGCAGCGCCAAGTCGTGTTCCTGCCAGTAGCCCACCATGGTGGGCATATCGTGGGTGGTGACCGTCGCCATCGAGCGCTCCGGGTAGGTGGCATCGCTGTGCTGGTAACTGCTGTCTTTTTGCTCCAACAAAAACACCCGGTACGACAGCACCTGGAACTGCTCCAGCAAACGGCTGATCTCGGCCGGCACTGTGCCCAAGTCTTCGCCAATCACCACACAGTGATTGCGCTGGCTTTCCAATGCCAGGATGGCAAATAAATCATCCGCCGGAAAACGGACATAGGCGCCCTCGGTGGCACTTTTGCCCACCGGCGTACACCACAATCGCAGCAAGGCCATCACATGGTCAATGCGCAGAGCACCGGCATGCTGCATATTGGCCTGCAGCAAATCAATAAAGGGCTGGTAGGCTTTGCTTTTTAGCACCGCCGGATTGTAAGGCGGCAAGCCCCAGTCCTGGCCTTTGGGGGCCATAATATCGGCTGGTGCACCCACGCTAAGCTGTAAGAAGTAATTTTCCGGCTCGGCCCAGGTCTCGGCACTGCTGCGGTTGGTGCCCACCGCCAGGTCGCGGTACAAACCAATGGCCATACCGGCCTGCAGACAGGCTTGCTGAGCGGCAGCCAACTGACGGTAGGCCAGCCACTGGGCGTACAACTGCTGCTGAATCGCGTCCTGATGCTGCACAGCAAACTGCTGCACTGCCGGGCTATGTGGCCACTGATACTCGGCCGGGAATTGCTGCCAACTGGCCATCTGCCAGTCTTTGGCAAACATTTGCTGCTGCAACACCTTGTACACCACCAGTTGATACAGGCTATCGCCACCATCTTCAACAAAGCGTTGAAAGGCTTTGGCTCTGGGGGTTGCTGCCTGCAGCTCCTGCTGCTGAAAATGCGCAAACATCAAACCGGTAATGCGCTGCTTCAGCCTGCTGACCGTGGCGTAATCCACATCGGCAGCCTGGCGGCACTGCTGCAATTGTTGTTTAAAGTCGTGGCTTTGGACTGCCTGCTGCACCGCATCGGCCTGGTACTCAGGCTCCAGCGTTAAATCGGCATAGAGGCTGTTCAGCCACAAACGGCTGTTCGGGCTGTACGGGCTGCAATCTTGCGGCAATGCCGGATAAAGCGCATGCAGTGGGTTTAGACCAATAAAGTCACAACCTGCGGCAGCAAACTGTGGTGCCAACCGGATCAGATCGCCAAAGTCGCCGATGCCCCAGTTGTGTTCGGTATTGAGTGCATACAACTGAATGGCTGGGCCAGCCGTTTTACGGAACACGGCTTTATCCTGCAGTTGGAAGCAGCGTGATGGCGTGATGATTAAACGCTGGGTTAGCTGATTCTGGCCAGCAGTTAACGTTAATTGGTGATAGCCAGGTTCCAACTCGACCGGGATCTGTAAGTGAAACGCCAGCCAACTGCCATCTGTCAGCTCGGCTTGTTCGACAATATCGCCCTGATGCAGCTCCAGCTCACCTTGCAGTTGCTGGCCATGCTCGGTACTCAGCTGCCAACGCCAATGGCTTTGGGCACTTTGTTGGGGCTGCTGCAACCGGACTTGCAGCGGCTGATACTGCTGTATTACCGTCACCGGTTGCAGATAATGGTGCCAGTGCTCAGTTTCCAGTTGCTGAATATGGGCAGCGATGCTGTGTTCATTGCTTAAGTCATAGCCCATTGCCTGCAACACGCCGGCAATCACTTGTGCGGAGATGGTCTCAGGCTGGCCATGGGCATTGATGTAATGATCCTGAACCCCGGCCAGCTCGGCCAAACGTTTTTGTAATTCCATAGTGCACCTGTTGCCGGAAAAGCTGCTTGCTGGCAGCCAGCATATTGTGCTGGCATTCATAAAAATAAATCACTGAGCCAAGCATAAACAGCACAGCATAGGAAAGGAATGCACTGCATACGTATGCATTCACTGATAGGCAAAAAACCTGTAAAAACACCGGCTTCCAGGAGCAATTCAGAACCAGGCAAGCAAAAAATCAACCAAATCAATGGTTAGAAATCAAGCGGTCGCACCAAATGGGGGCGATCTTACAAAAAATAGCCCCGCTTCTGTGCAGAAGTGCCTGTATGAATACGTATTCATCTTGTTGTTGCACCCGAATAAGTTTAATAAATAGCAAGATGACAGGATTAGCTGCTGCTGAAAAAAGCCGTGGCATATAAAAACCAACACGGGGATAAAGGGCATGAACAAGTTTAAACTCAGTCTGCTGACTATGGCGATGGCAGGCATGGCCACGCAGGCTTTTGCCAATGACAGTACCACCGAGGTGCAAGCCGATGAAGTGGAAGTGATTCAGGTTACTGGTTTTCGACGTAGCCTACAGGAATCTCAAAACCTGAAGATGTTCAGCAGTAGCATTGTAGAAGCGGTATCCGCGGAAGACATTGGTAAGCTGCCTGATGTCAGCATTGCTGAGTCCTTAGCCCGGTTACCAGGTTTAACTGCTCAGCGTCTGAATGGCCGTAGCCAGGTGATCAGTATTCGTGGCTTATCCCCTGACTTTTCAACTTCCCTGCTAAATGGTCGTGAGCAAGTAAGCTCTGGTGATAACCGTGGTGTTGAATTTGATCAATTTCCATCTGAGCTATTAAGCGGTGTTATTGTTTATAAAACACCTGATGCAGCATTGCTAGGTCAAGGCCTGGCTGGTACTGTCGATATGAGGACAGTCAGCCCCCTGGCCCACGGTGAGACCACGGTAGCAGTGAATGCCAGATATGAATGGAATCAAATTGATGCTTTAAACGCTGGTGCAAAAGATAATGGCCGACGTTTAAGTCTGTCGTATATCGACCAGTTTGCTGATAATACCATTGGTATTGCTCTTGGTTTTGCTCATATGTCCACTCCAACACAAGTGGAGCGATTTGAAGCCTGGGGTTACGCAGATACTGATGATGGCGCCCGAGTCATAGGTGGTGGAAAAGTATTCGCAAATTCAAACTTGTTGGAGCGGGATGGTTTTATGGGGGTTTTTGAGTACAAGCCCAACGCAAACTTCAGCTCCACAATCGATTTGTACTACTCAAAGTTCGATGAAACACAGCGTATCAGCTTTATTGAGCTACCCTTATTTTGGGCTGAAGCACCGTTGGTTGATCCAGTGGTGACTGACGGGCTCGTTAGCTCGGGTGGCTATACCGATGTGAAAAGTATTGTGCGTAACCATGGCTACTATCGTGACAGTAAGATGTTGGCTGCCGGCTGGAAAACGGAGTTTAGCTTAGCGGATAATTGGTTTGCTACCCTGGATCTGAGCCACTCCTCCATCAAACGTACCGATTTAATTCTGGAATCAGATGCTGGCACTGGCCCGGCGGGCTCAGGGGCCTTGGATCGGCTTGGCTTTACCATGACCAAGAGTGGACCTGTTTTCACAAATATTCTGGATTATTCGGATCCAAGCCTGGTGTTATTGACCAGCCCTCAGGGGTGGGGGGGAGATATTATTCCTGGTGGCCAGCTTGGCTATTCTAACTCTCCTTCCATTGAAGATGAGCTTAACCAGCTTCGCTTTAGTGCCAAAACACTGTTGGAAGGTGGTGTCATTAGTGAGCTAGAGGTTGGTGTCAACTACAGCCAACGTGAAAAAGATAAAAAAGCAAATGAGTTTTTCCTGGCATTGCCCGATGGAGCTCTTAGTGCACCTATTCCGAATATAGCTGGATCAACCAGCCTTGCAGCTTTTGGTTTAGGCAGTATGGTGAGCTATGACCCACGTGAGCTATTGGCCAGTGGTGCTTTAGTGCAACTCCGTAATCCTAATGCGGATGTGCTGATTAAAGACTGGAATGTTCAGGAGGATGTGTTCACCAGTTACATTAAACTTGGCATCGACTCCTACATTGGCAGTATTCCGGTAAGTGGTAATGTTGGCACGCAAGTCGTCCATACGGATCAATCCTCGTATGCTTTGGGAGCTTCAGGTACAGGTGACAACGTAACCTCACTAAGGTTAGAAGGTGGCAAAAAATACTGGGAGATTTTACCCAGCCTGAACCTGAACTTTGAAGTTGACCAAGGCCAGTATGTGCGGCTTGGTATTGCCCGTACTATGGCTAGAGCCAGGATGGATCAAATGCGTGCAAGCCAGGACTTCAGCTTTAACCCAGCCTTGAATAACGAGCAGGCAACCCCAACGCAGAATTCGCCATGGTCAGCCGGAGGCGGTAACCCTGAATTGAAGCCCTGGATCGCCAACTCAATTGATGTGTCCTATGAGCGTTATTTTGACAACAGTCTGGGCTATTTCTCGATAGCTGCTTTTTATAAAAATCTGGAAAGTTACATTTATGACCAACAAGTGATTCAGGACTTTACTGGCTTCCCAAGTGGTGGTGAAACACCGGTCATCAATGAAGGTTTAGCAACTACGCCCCAAAATGGTGATGGTGGTCGAATCAACGGATTTGAAGCGGCGGTGTCATTAAGTGGGGGTATGCTGCACCCTGTGCTGGAAAACTTTGGTGCCATCCTCAATGCATCCTGGACTGACAGCAGTATTCAGTCGAACCCTGACGATGCCGCAACACCGCTACCTGGTTTGTCTAAAAAGGTCGCAAACCTGACTTTTTATTATGAAAATGAAGGCTTCTCTGCGCGGGTAAGCAGTCGCTACCGTTCCGAGTTTTTAGGGGAGGTGTCTGGTTTTGGCAGTGGTCGAGAGCTTCGAATGATTGCTTCGGAAACTGTGGTTGATGCTCAGGTCAGCTACAGCTTTGAGTCCGGCAGTTTTGATGGCCTAACCGTGCTGTTTCAGGTGAACAACCTGACTGATGAGCCATTTATTCGCACGGATGGTGGGGATAGCCGTTACGTGCTGGAACATCAACGCTACGGTCGTACCTTTATGGCAGGCCTTGCGTACAAGTTCTGATCACCGGCTAGCAGAAACCCAGCCCCTGAACTACCTTGGTAGCCAGGGGCTTTTTTATCAGAGGCACTAAAATGAACACAGATCCTATCCGTAAGGTGGTGATTGTCGGCGGTGGCACCGCTGGCTGGATAAGTGCAGCCCTGTTGGTCAAAATGCTGGGAAAGAGTGTGCAGATATGCCTGGTGGAGTCCGAGGACATTGGCATTGTTGGCGTTGGTGAGGCAACCATTCCCCCCATTATTCATTTTAACGAGGGCCTGGGGCTGGATGAGCGGGCATTTTTGCGTGAAACCATGGGCACCATCAAGCTGGGGATCCAATTTGAAAACTGGGGCCAACAAGGGGATAGCTACATGCATGCTTTTGGCAGCTTTGGCAAAGATTTCCCGTTTTGCAGCTTCCACCACTTTTGGTTAAAAGCCAAAGCCGAAGGATTAAGTGAGAACTTCTGGGATTTTTCGCTCAACTTTCAGGCAGCAAAAGCCAACAAGTTCAGCAAACTAGAGCGTATTGCGCAGGCCAACCTGCCGGGCCTGGTGTATGCGTATCATTTTGATGCTGCCCTGTATGCCAAATTTTTGCGCCGTAGCAGTGAAGCGATGGGCGTGTGCCGCATTGAAGGTAAAATTGAACAGGTTCATGTGTGTGAACAAAGCGGCTTTGTGCAAAGCGTACAACTGGCCAATGGGCAGCAGATTGCGGGTGATTTATTCATTGACTGCAGTGGCATGCATAGCCTACTGATTGAAAAAACCTTAAATACCGGTTACGAAGACTGGAGCCACTGGCTGCCCTGTGACCGTGCGCTTGCGGTTCCTACTGAAGCCGTCAAACCTATTGTGCCCTACACCCGATCGATTGCGCATAAAGCCGGCTGGCAATGGCGTATTCCTTTGCAACACCGTACTGGCAATGGCCTGGTTTATGCCAGCAACTACCTGAGCGATGATGAGGCTCAGGCAAGGTTGCTGCAAAAGCTGGATGCGCCAACACTGGCAGAGCCCAGACTTATTCGTTTTCGCACCGGGCGACGGCTGAAGCAGTGGCATAAAAATGTGGTGAGTATTGGCCTGTCCAGTGGCTTTTTAGAGCCGCTTGAGTCCACCAGCATTCATTTGATCCAATCGGGCGTGATTCGGCTGGTAAACAGCTTCCCGCATCAGGGTATCAAGCAAGTGGAAGTGGATGAATACAATCGCCAGTCACAGATTGAATTTGAGCATATTCGTGACTTTATAATTCTGCACTACAAACTAACCAAGAGAACCGATAGCAAATTCTGGCGCGATTGCAGGCGCATGGATATTCCAGAGCGGCTGGCCCGAAAGATGGCACTGTTTGAAGCCAGCGGCAAAGTGTACCGGGAACAGGATGAGCTTTTTACGCCTATTGCCTGGGTTCAGGTGATGCTGGGCCAGGGGATGCTCCCGGCAGACTTCCACCCGATGGCTAATGCTTTGTCGCCTGCCCAATTGCAGGAGTTGATGGACAGCCTAAGCACCATCTATCAGGGTAGTTTGCAGCCACTGCCTTTGCATGATGTCTTTATTCAACAATTCATTCGCTAAGCCGCGCTTGGTCGCGGCAGCAAAACGCCACTTAGTACCTTTTCGCAACATCCATTGCGCCATATCAAAACTAAAGTTATTATTCATCACTTGCTAACTTAACAAATTTCGGTACTGCTTCACACCACAGGGACGAGGTGGTGCTTAGGCACTTTCAGGAGATTCCAATGCGTACTATCCTTATCGCCGCTGCTTTGCTGATAGCTGCATGCTTTGCTTACATGAAGCTCACCGCCAATGGCGTTGAACGGGCTGCCGGGCAGCTGAGCTACATACCGGCTGACACCGCCATGCTTGCCGTCCAACTGGAACCTCTGGAACTAGCCCATTACCTGCAACAGCTTCAGGGGCAGTTGTCACCTCAGGATGCGCAGCATACTGTGACTATGTTGACTGCTCTGCTTAGCACATCAGATACGAACAGTGGCCACTTTTTTGCTGCTTTACTGGAACAATTCCAGCACCTGCTCAAGCAGCCTGAACACATGGCCGAGCGTACTGGTATCAAACAGGAGTTCCGGGGGTTATTTTATCTGGTTGGTTTATCTCCGGTTAGTCGCTTTGAACTGGCGGATGAGCAAGCTTTCTGGCGCTTTTTTGATCGCATCGAGCAGCAAAGTCAGCTTTGGCATCAGGCTGAAGAATTGCATGGCGTGGCGTATCGCCGTTATACCCTTTCCTCATTGAATGGGCACAATCTGGATTTGCTGGTCAGTAGCCGGGATGGCTGGGGCACCTTGGTGCTGACTTCATCCGGCTTTGATTCGGCGCATCATGCCGAAGCTCTGGCCATTCATAAACCCGTCGACGCCCTGAGCTGGAAGAAAAGCATTACACCACTGACTAAACGCTACCAATTGGATGAAGCCAGCTTTGGTATGTTGAGCAGTGCCGAGTTGTTCAAGGCCATCACCAGCAACAACCAGAATCGCTTAGCCCGTGATCTGCATGCTCTGTTTGGCGATGAACTCAGTGTGACTTTGGCCGATTGGCGCACCCCTGGCTGTCAGGCCGATACAGCCGCTATCGCAGCCAACTGGCCCGGAATTTATTTTGATAACCAGCTCAACAAACAGCCAGCGAGCAGCCGGGTACTGATTGCCAGCAGCGATAAAACCGCCATGGCGTCACTGCGCCAACTGCGTGGGTTTATTGCTCCTCATATCCAACAACCAACCGGTGATAATCTGCTGCAATTCGGCCTGGGGCTGAATGTCGGCCAGTTACTCCCTACTATTGGTGAGCTTTGGTCCGCCACCGTACATGCCAGCTTCCAATGCAAACCCTTGACTGAAGTGCAAATGGCGCTAGAAACCAGCAACCCGCTGGCAGCCATGGCCATGGTAGCCATGGGCGGTTCCATTAAAGGATTATCCCTTAGTATTCACGATGTACAGATAGATCCGGCCACACATATGCCGACGGCAGTCGATGCCTTAGTCAGCTTATCTGCCGATAACGCCCACAGCCTGTTGCATAGCCTGATGATGCTTGCACCCAACCAACTCGATATTGAACTCCCGGAGCAAGGTGTAGCAGTAGAGCTGAATGAACTGTTCCCAATGGCTGCGGCCTATGGTCTGGCTCCGAAATTACTGTTAGCCCGGGATCATGCGCTGATTTATCAGGGTGAACAAGCAACTCAGCAGGCCAAAGTGCTGGCAGGCACAGCCTTGAGCCAAAATGGGATGCTGCATTTTGGTTTGAACTATGCCCGCTTGTTTGGTGTGCTTGCCGATAGCATGGCGACAGCTGGAATGGATCTCCCAGATGATCTTGCCTCGATAAAAGATAATCCGTACCAATTGGATCTAAGTCTGGATATTGAAGCTCAGGGCATTGCCATTGAAAGCCGGATGTATCTGGATGCCAAAGCGGACTAATCCTCAGCGCCCGGCTTAGCCGGGCTATTGATGTAACCTAAGGTGTTGGTTGCAGCCGCAGTCGCTGGCAAAGTGCTGATCGTGTGAAACCAGCACAAAGCTTCCCGGCCATTGTGCCAGTTGCCTCGCCAGATAGGCTTTGGCCTGCATATCCAGATGATTGTCTGGCTCGTCCAGTAACAGCAAGGGCATTTGAGGCTGTGGTCGGGTCAATGCCAGCAGCGCCAATTTCATCCGCTCACCACCACTTAGGCGGCTTACCGGTTGCAACCACTGTTGTGTCGTTAAACCAATGGCTACCAGCGCCGTTCTGGCCTGGGTATTATCCAACAGCGGTGCCAGCCGCTGCAGGTTATCCAAAGCGCTTAGTTCAGGCTTGAGCAGGCTAAAGTATTGATCCAGATAATGGCAAGGTGACGAGCAACGCAACAGGCCGGCCGTGGGGGCTAAGCTGCCGCTGATGGTGCGCAGCAACACCGATTTGCCCGTGCCGTTATTACCCTGCAACCAGAGCTTATTACCACACGACACCACCAGGCTGACAGGTTCGGCCGAACCATAACATAGCACCAGATCCTGCAGCCTTAGCTGCTCACCCGCTTGCTGTGCTTGCGCTGGCAGTTGAAAGCTCAGCTCCTGCTCGTTGTGCTGGCGCTGCGTCAACTGGTTCAACTGCTGTTGCAAACGCTGGCGCTCGGCATCGGCCTGGCGTTTTCTGGTTGCACCGGACTGCTCGGCACTGTTTTGCCGCGCATCCAGCAACAGCTTAGACTGACTGCCACTGGCACGTTGCAACTTGCCACTGCGAGCCCGGCGCTGCGCTTTTTGCTCGCGCTGTGCAATGCTGTGTTCCAGCTGCCGCTGCTCTTTTTTACGCTGCGCCAGCGCCTGCGTCACCGCCTGCTGTTCGGCCAGTTGTTGGCTTTGGTACAAGGAAAAGCCGCCACCATAGCGCTGCAGCTTGCCTTGCTGCAGCTGATACAACAGTGGCACGGCCTCCAGCAAACAGGCATCATGACTGATCAGCAAGACAGCCCCGGGGTAAACCAGCAACTGCTGCTGAAGCCAGGCGCGGCCACTGGCATCCAAATGATTGCCTGGCTCATCCAGCAGCAACCAGTCCGGTTGCTGGCGAAACAACTGCCATAGCAGCAAACGGCTGAGCTGGCCGCCACTTAGCTCGGCACAGGGCTGCCAGACATCACCGCTAAGACCAAGGGCTTGTAATTGCGCGGCCAGCTCGTCTGCCAGGGTCCACCGCTCTGCCAGCACTTCAAAATCGGCTTCGGCGCAGCTGCCCGCCAGGATCCGCGGCAAAGCTTCCAGCGGTGCGCGCAGCTGTAGCAGATCGGCCACAGTGCCTGCTTGGCGCCAGCCATGCTGCTGCAACTGGGCAAAGTAGCCCAGACTGCCCTGGCGCTGAATACTGCCTTGCTGCAGGGCCCGTTGCCCGGCCAGCAGCTCCAGCAACACCGACTTGCCACTGCCATTGGCTCCGGTCAGCCCCTGCAAACCGGGTTGCAGGCTGATATCAAGCGACTGGAATAACAGCCGGCCATCTGGCAGAGTATAACTAAGATGATGGGCAAAAAAATACGACATACAGCCTCCTTACGGGGGCGGCATAGCCTGCAACAATCAGTAGTGGGTATCAATCACCGCAGCAAGAAACGCTGCAATGCAGGACGATGCCAGCAGACCCCCGAAAATCCAGAAATAAACAAATGCGGATTGTCAGGTGTCATTGAATCATGTCGGCATCGGCTCCAAAGCGAAAAGTGGTGAAATTCTAATCAGTGCTGCAGCAAAAGTAAAGCGTCAGGCACCAACCTCGGCAGGCGCATAATGCTGCTGATAGCTGGCAACACTGAATTTGGCACCCAACCAGAGCGCCAGCACACTGGTGGCAGCCAAAGCCAGCCAGGCCAGGGTAAAGCTTTGCAGCCAGTCACGCAGCATCCCGGCCAACCAGGGCGAAAAGGCTGCAATGATGTAGCCCACACCTTGTACAAAAGCCGTTAAGCGGCCGGCCTGTACCGGATGATCGATATGATCCATGGTAATGATCATCGCCAGCGGGAAAATACCGCCAATACCCAGGCCGATAAAAGCGACCCACAGCAACAAAGCGGTATCAGGCACCAGAGCCAGCGCAGTAAACCCAATCAGCTGCAACACGCAGAGCACCGCGATCACCGGCCGGCGATCGGCCCGTTGCGCCGCCCACCAGGGAAACAGCAAGCCCGCCACCACTTCACAAGCCGTTAAAAAGCCCAGCAGCAAGCCGGCTTGCCTGGCGCTGTAGCCCAGTTCCAGCGCATAAGGTGCCAGCCAGGCCAGCACTGAGACATAACAGCTGGTGCCCAGGGCAAAGAAAACCGCCAGTTGCCAGCTACGTGCTTTGCGCCACCAGGCAAAAGCAGGTGGGGCCGGCTGGGCACAGGCCTGTGTAGTGGATGGCCGCATCGTCCACAGCCACAACAACAAGGCCAGCAATACCAGCCAGCCCCAATGTCCCAGGCTATGACGCCAGCTCAGACTGTCAGCCAGCAGTGGCGTACTGATAGCGGCAATAGCAGCACCTGCCATAATGGCAGTGACATAAAGCCCCATCATAAAAGGTGCTTTTCCGGCAAAGCGGGCTTTGATGATGGCGGGCATCAGGGTTTGGATCATAGCTATAGCAATACCGGCCAGCAAGGCGGTGGCAATCAGCAGGCTGGCAGAGGGGGACCAAAATCGCAGCAGCGTTGCCGCGGCCAGCAGCAGCAGAGCGACTCCTATGGTGCGCTCCAGCCCTAGCGGGGCGGCCAATCGAAAGCCCACAAAGCTTAACAAGCCCATGGCGAGCACCGGCAGGGTAGTTAGCATCGAAGCGGCGCTAAAACTCAGCAACAAATCGGTTTGGATCCCCTGCAGCAGCGGCCCTATCGCCGCCAGCGCCGGTCGCAAATTCAGTGCCACCAGCACAATGGCAACCAGGTACCAGCCGTGTTTTTTCTGCAGAGCAGTCGTCATGTTCGTTGCGCCTCTAAAATCTTTTTGAAAAGTATCTTTATATAAAGATATTTTTATTGTGCCGATTTTTCGTTAAGCTGTAAAGCATCCATTGCTGCTAAAAGCTGTAACCTTCGTGATAACAGATGATTTGGATCGCATTACCGCCCAGTGGCAACGCCAGGGGATAGCAGATGAACTGCTCGCCATGCAGTTGCTGGGACGTTTTGCCCGACTGAACAAAACACTGGAGCTGGCCTTTTTGCATTGCTACGACCAGCATGGTTTGAAACAGGGTGAGTTTGATGTGTTGGCGACCTTACGCCGGGCTGGCGAGCCTTACTCCTTGTCACCCAGCCAGCTGCATCAAAGCATGCTGCTTAGCTCCGGCGCCATGAGCAGCCGGCTGGACAAGCTGGAGCAACGCCAGTTAATTGCCCGCCGTCACTGCACCGAAGACCGCCGGGTGGTACATGTCAGCCTGACCGACAGCGGCAAAGACCTGATTGAAAAAGTACTGCCGGAGCATATCGCACTGCAGCAATCGCTGATGGGCGATCTCAGCCCAGAGCAGCAGCAGCAACTGAATGCTTTGCTAAAAGTATGGCTGGCAGGGCTTGCTACCCTACCAGCGAAGGATTAATTTTTTCAGCTCAGGCTTTTACTCCCTTGTATCGGCTGTGAAACCTTCAATCCGCAGCTGACGCAAATCCAGCCCGCTGGGGTGCTGATAGACCCGCAAGCCAAACTCCGGCAAAATTGCAAACAGGTGGTCGAAAATATCGGCCTGAATGCTTTCGTACTCGACCCAGGCCACGGTATTGGTAAAGCAGTAGACTTCCAGCGGCAGGCCATCCGGTGTGGGGGAAAGTTGTCGCACCATTTGGATCATGCCCTGATGCACCCGCGGATGGCTTTGCAAATAGCGCTGCACATAGGCACGAAAAGTCCCCAGGTTGGTAATGCGACGGGTATTGACCGGCTCTTTGCCCTGCTCTTTCAGTGCCTCGTTCCAGGCTTTGATATCGCGATCCTTTTCCGCCAGATAGTCTTTCAGCAGCCGGAACCGATCCAGATGTGCCCGCTCTTCCGGTGTTAAAAAGCGCACACTTTGCTGATCAATCATCAGGCTGCGCTTGATGCGCCGGCCACCGGATTGCTGCATGCCGCGCCAGTTTTTGAAAGGATCGGTCATAAAGCGGCGGGTCGGGATGGTGGTGATGGTGCGATCCCAGTTCTGGATTTTCACCGTATGCAGTGCAATGTCAATCACATCGCCATCGGCGTTTAATTGCGGCATTTCGACCCAGTCGCCGACCCGGATCACATCATTCGAAGCAATCTGCACACTCGCCACCACCGATAAAATAGTGTCCTGAAAAATCAGCAGCAGCACCGCCATCATGGCGCCCATGCCCGACAGCAAGATTAGTGGCGAGCGGTCAATCAGCATTGCCACCATCAGCACAAAGGCGACGGTGTAGACAATGATTTTCAGCAGCTGAATGTAGCCTTTAATCGGTTTGGTTTTTGAGTTGGGCCGGCGCTCGTACAGACTGTTGACCATGGTAAGCACATTGCTGAGCGACATGGCGATGGTCAGCACAATAAAGGCATTGCTGACATTGCGGACCACTTCCACCACCAGATGCGGCAAGCCCTCAATCAAGCCGATCCCGGCCGCTAGCACCAACGCCGGCACCACATTGGCCAGGCGGGCAATGATGCCAAAATCCTGCTGCAAGGCTTGTTGGGCAAAAGGAGTGGCGTTAAAAGCTTTTGAGACAGCCCGTACCAGAATATTTTTGGTAATCCAGTTGGCCAGCCAGGACAACAGCACCAGCAGCAGCAAGCTGCCAGCCATAAAGAGTTCGGGCGAGAGTTCGCGCCAGTGTTCCAGGGTTGCAAGCCAGTCGTTCATGTCCACTCGTTAAACAGGGGAAGTTGTGGCTAGTGTAACCGATTCTTGGCAATGACAAAATGACGATAATGTAGTGCTGAATAAGCGATGGCTAGATGCCATCGCCATCGATATGCAGGCCGCATTCACGGCCAAAGCGGTTAAAGCGGGTGTCTTCTTCGCTCATGCCGGGCTCAAATTTGACGGTGGAGTGGGTATCGCCGACCGATAAATAGCCTTGCTCCCACAGCGGGTGGTAGCTCAGGCCGTGCTCTTTTAAGTCATAGAACACATCCTTATTGCTCCAGTCGATGATCGGCTGCACCTTGACCACTGTCAACAACAATCGAAAAGTGATCCACTACTCTTTGGGTTTATCCATTAATCCGGCTTGCTTCCCACTGGTTAAAAGAGTATTCAGACGCTTTTGGTGTGCACGTACATGCCTGGGTGTTCATGACCAACCATGTGCATTTGCTGTGTACTGCCAGTGATGCGCGTGGTATCAGTCTGATGATGCAAAGTCTGGGGCGGCGATACGTGCGGTATTTTAACCGGCAATACCGCCGTAGCGGCACGCTCTGGGAAGGGCGCTGTAAATCGTCTTAATGTGGCAGCGTAAGCTGACCATAATAAAAAGCTTCTGATTTTAATCAGGAGTTGTTTACGATTCAATCATGTATATGCTTGACATATCCAGTCTAATATTTATACTGACATATACAAGCGATATGCTTTGGAGGTTGACATGAAAACAGCATCATTATTTATCAACGGTCGCAGTCAGGCTGTTCGCATACCAAAAGAGTTCGAATTTGAAGGCGTTGCCGAAGTTGAAATAAGTCGTGAGGGTGATGCTCTTATATTGCGCCCAGCACGAAAAACGTGGACAAGTTTTGCTGATGCCCCTATGGCTGATGCCGATTTCCTAGCTGATCGCGTTGATGTTATTGAAGATGGGCGGGTAGTGCTTTGAAAAAGACTTACATGCTCGATACCAATATCTGTTCTTTCATCATGCGTGAACGACCTGAAACACTGCTGAAGGTGCTGCAAGGGCATGTTGAAAATAAAGATCGCCTGGTTATTTCTGCAATTACCTATGCAGAGCTGCGCTTTGGTGCCATCGGTAAAAAGGCTTCGCCAAAGCACAACTTGATAGTAGATCAGTTTATGGAGCGTGTTGACGCTGTGCTGCCGTGGGATAAAGCAGCTGTAGAGGCCACAGCGACAATAAAGCGCTATCTGGCCGAACGTGGTACGCCTATCGGTGCAAATGATGCTGCGATAGCTGGCAATGCGATTGCCGCGGGGTGCGTTCTGGTAACTAATAACACCAGAGAATTTGAGCGAGTGCCTGACCTTCGCATTGAAGATTGGTCAGCATAAGAGGATACAGTATGCCGAACGATATTGACGTATTAAACATTTCTATCGGCGATGGCTAGATGCCATCGCCATCGATATGCAGGCCGCATTCACGGCCAAAGCCGTTAAAGCGGGTGTCTTCTTCGCTCATGCCGGGTTCAAATTTGACGGTGGAGTGGGTATCGCCGACCGATAAATAGCCTTGCTCCCACAGCGGGTGGTAGCTCAGGCCGTGCTCTTTTAGGTAATAGAACACATCCTTATTGCTCCAGTCGATGATGGGCTGCACCTTGACCACGCCACGGCTGATTTCCACCACCTGCTTGTCGGCCCGGGTGCTGCTCTGGCTGCGGCGCAGGCCGGTAAACCAGCAACCGACATTGAGCTCACGCAAGGCGCGTTGCATCGGTTCCACTTTGTTCAGCCGGTTGTACTCCTTAATGCCTTCGGCGCTGTGCCACAGCTGGCCGTAACGCGCTTCCTGCCAGCCAGGCGAGAGCGCAGCGCGGTAGACTTTCAGGTTTAATCCCAGTTGCTCGGTCAGCTGATCGATAAACCGATAGGTTTCCGGGAATAAATAGCCGGTATCGGTCAGCACCACCGGGATATCGGCTTGCTGCTGCGTGACCAGGTGCAGCATCACCGCCGCCTGAATACCGAAGCTGGAGCTCAGCATCGGTTGCTGTGGCAAATGCGCCAGCGCCCAGCGCACCCGCTCTGCTGCGCTAAGCGGGGTCAGGATGCTGTTGATTTCAGCCAGCCAGTCTTGCCGGGTGGCTTCATCCTGCGTCAGGATCTGTCGAAATTTGCTCATTCTGGCCTCACTCAGGCATGAAAATCGGTTTTGGAAACTTTGACTTCCGCCACCACACCGGCGCGAATAACAAAATCGCCAAAGCACTCATCGGCCAGCCGCTCGTTGGCCCAGCGGCCAATCAGCTGATCGAGCGCAGTTAAAATCTCGCTTTCGCCGACATTATCCAGGTACAACTTCGGCACCCGGCTGCCGACCCGATCGCCGCCTAAATACAGGTTGTACTTGCCCGGCGCCCGGCCGACCAAACCGGCTTCGGCCAGCATGGCGCGGCCACAGCCGTTAGGGCAGCCGGTGACTCGCAGCACAATATGCTCATCGGCCAGTTGGTGTTTGCCAAGCAGGCCTTCCACCTTGGTCACCAGCTCTGGCAGATAGCGCTCGGCTTCAGCCATCGCCAGCGGGCAGGTGGGGAAGGCGACACAGGCCATCGAGTTCTTGCGCTGCTCGCTGTGGCCATCATCAATCAGGCCGTATTTTCGGGCCAGCTGTTCAATCTGGGCTTTTTGTTCGCTCGGCACACCGGCCACAATCAGATTCTGATTGGCGGTCATCCGGAAATCGCCCTGATGCACTTTGGCGATCTCGGCCAGGCCGGTTTTCAGCGGCTTGCCGGGGAAGTCCAGCACCCGGCCGTTTTCGATAAAGAGGGTTAAATGGTGCTTGCCATCGATGCCTTCGACCCAGCCAATGCGATCGCCACGGTTGGTAAAGGTATAGGGCCGTACCGGCTCGAATGGCACACCCACCCGCTGCTCGACTTCGCGGCGGAAATTATCCAGCCCGATGCGATCGATGGTGTATTTGGTTTTGGCGTTTTTGCGGTTGACCCGATCGCCATAATCGCGCTGCACCGTCACCACATGCTCGGCCACTTTTAAGGTGTGTTCCAGCGGAATAAAGCCCAGCTCATCGGCCCGGCGCGGGTAGGTCGAGGTATCGCCAAAGGTCATGGCCAGGCCACCACCCACCAGCACGTTAAAACCAACCAGCTGGCCGTTTTCGGCAATGGCAACAAAGTTCAGATCGTTGGCATGCACGTCGATGTCGTTATCCGGCGGGATCACCACTGTGGTTTTGAATTTACGCGGTAAGTAGGTATCGCCCAGAATAGGCTCCTGCTCGGTGGTTTCGACCTTTTCTTCATCCAGCCAGATCTCGGCGTAGGCGCGGGTTTTTGGCAGCAAATGTTCACTGATTTTTACCGCCCACTGATAGGCTTGCTGATGCAATTCCGACTGCACCGGGTTGGAAGTGCAGAGCACGTTGCGGTTGACATCGCCGGCCGTGGCGATGGAGTCAATGCCAATCTCATGCAGGAACTGGTGCATCGGTTTGATGTTGGGCTTCAGCACGCCATGGAACTGGAAGGTCTGGCGGGTGGTCAGCCGGATACTGCCGTACATGGTTTTCTCGGCGGCAAAGCAGTCGATGGCCAGCCACTGGGTTGGGGTGATAATACCGCCCGGCATCCGGGCCCGCAGCATCACATTGTGCAGCGGCTCCAGCTTTTGCGCCGCCCGCTCGGCGCGGATATCGCGGTCATCCTGCTGGTACATGCCGTGAAAACGGATCAGCATAAAGTTATCGCCGTTAAAACCGCCGGTGATTTCGTCCTGCAAATCGGTAGTGATGGTGCCACGCAGGTGATCGCTGTCGGCCTTTAACCGCTCGTTATCAGACAGCTTGCCCTCGGCAACAAAAGCTGGGTTGATCGGATACTGGCTCATTAATACACATCCTTCTGATAACGTTTGGCTTGCTTCAATTCATCTAAATACTGTTCGGCCTGCTCCGGGCTTTTGCCGCCGTGCTGCTGGATAATGGCCAGCAGGGCCTGGTGCACATCTTTCGCCATCCGGTTGCCATCGCCACAGATGTACAGGTGAGCGCCGCGTTCCAGCCAGGCAAAGACGTCGCTGCCTTGTTTTAGCAGCTTGTGCTGCACGTAGATTTTCTCGGCCTGATCGCGGCTAAAGGCCACATCCAGCCGGCTCAGCAGCCCTTGCTTCAGATACCGCTGCAACTCAACCTGGTACAAGAAATCCTGGGTAAAGTGCGGGTTGCCAAAGAACAGCCAGTTGTCGCCGCTGGCGCCGCGCTGCTCACGCTCTTGCAAAAAGGCGCGGAAAGGGGCGATGCCGGTGCCGGGGCCTACCATGATGATTGGGGTGTCGTCGTTGACCGGCAGACGGAAGTTGTCGTTTTTCTCGACAAAGACCCGCACCTGGTCGCCTTCGGCCAGCCGCTCGGCCAAAAAGCCGGATGCGCCGCCTAAATGGGTGCTGCCAAAAGCGTCGTAGCGCACCACGCCAACGGTTAAATGCACTTCGTCTTCCACCTCGGCTTGCGATGAGGCAATCGAATAAAGCCGGGGCTGTTGCTTGCGCAGCGCATCCACCAGCTGCTGGGCGCTTGGCATGCCCGGGTATTCGCGCACGATGTCGATGATTTGCCGCACTGCCAGATAATCCCGCAGCGCTGTTTTATCCGCAGCAAGCACTTTTAAGGCCTCGCTGCCAATGGCGGCGGCGTACTTGTCGACAAAGGCCGGGTACGACTGGGTCAGCTCCAGCTGGCAGGTTAAGGCCTCAGCGATGGTGAGGCGCTGCTCGCCGAGCCGCACCGGTGCGGTGCTGGCAATGGCGGTGATTTGCAGCAGCTCGCGAACCAGCGCCGGATCATTGTCGAAATAGACGCCAAGTGCATCGCCCGGCTGGTAGCTCAGATCCGAGCCAGCCAGTGAAATTTCGATATGGCGCACGTCTTTGCTGGAGTCTCGACCGGTGATTTTCTGGTTGGTGTACAGCTCAGCGGCAAACGGCTGTTGCTTGCTGAAGCTGCTGGCAGCGGCGGCGGTTTGGCCCGGCCAGGCAATGACCTGAGCACCACTGGCAGGCGTCGCACTTTCTTTAAACTCCGGCTCAAGCACCTCAATTAACGCCTGATTCCAGCTGATGGCGGCGCTTTCGTAATCGACATCCAGATCCTGCCGGCCTTGCAGTGGCTTAGCGCCCAACTCAGCCAGTCGCTGGTCAAAATCCTGCGCTGTTTTGCAGAAAAATTCGTAGCTGGTATCACCCAGGCCAAGCACGGCGTATTTCAGCTGTGGCAACTGCGGCGCTTTTTTGCTGAACAGGAACTTGTAGAAGGCTTCAGCATTCTCTGGCGGCTCACCCTCACCGTAGGTGGAGGTAACGATGGTCAGGAATTGCTCGTTCTTCAGCTGATTGGCCTTGTAATCGGCCATATCCATCAGGTTGACCGCCCACTGTTTGGCCTTAGCCTGCGCCGCCAGTTGCTCGGCGACATGGCGGGCATTGCCGGTCTGGGAGCCATACAAAATGGTCAGGGTCGCTGCCGGGGCTGCACTGGCAGCAGGCTGCTGCGGCAAAGCGCCACCGGCCAGCTGGGCACTGGCCGCCAGATAGCCACTGACCCAGGCTTGCTGAATGGGATTAAGCTGGCTAACCAGCCCCTGCAACTGCTGCACCTGCTGTTCCGACAACGGGCTGGCCTGCGCGACAAGAGAAGACAAAAGCATAACGACACCTGTTCGATGATAAGGACGCTAGCATAGCCGTCTATATGGATGCGCGTAAAAGAATAGATCTCTCTTTTTTATTCCTTTATGGAATTACAAAGTGGCATGTCGGTTTAGCAAAAGGACTATTTTTTGGTCAATTTCCTTATTTTCGCCAATAGTTCAATCAGAAGCTCATATAAAATACTATTAAAAACAATGAGATAAAATTTGGCATTGCGGTTGCAAAAGTCCATTCACTTGAACAGCAATTTGCATCAGCAACACCCAACAAGAAGGAACAGCATGATGAGCAGCCTCGTATTAACCACCGCCCTGGCATTCACTCTGAGCAGCGGCACGGTGCAGCACCAGCAGTGCAACTTTCAGTTGCAGCATGATTTAACCCTATCGCCGCAGCAGCTGACCCTGTCTTCGGCTGGCTCCGAGCTATGGCGCATCGACCAGGATGGCAACTTCTGGTTGCAGCAAGAAGCGCAGCAGACAACCCCGGCGCAGCGTGCACAGCTGATGCAGTACCGTGAGGGGGTCTATCAGCAAGGCCAAAGCACAGTGCGCATTGTGGTCGAAGCGATGGACCTGGCCTACAGCGCCGTCGATCAGGTGCTGACTGAACTGACCGGCCGGCCGCTGGCGCAGCACAAGGCGATGCAGAGCGCGATGCAACAGGTGGATGACGCCAGAAGCCGGATTATTGCTGAGCAAGGCGATACCCTGGTGATCCGCGGCAGTCAGCTCGATGCGTTGGATGAAGCCTTTGGCCCCGAGTTTGAAGCCGCCGTTGAAGAAGTGGTGAAAAGCTCGATGGGCAGTATTTTCTGGCAACTGGGCAAAGCCTTTTTCAGCGGCGAAGGCAACTTCGAGCAGCGGATGGAAGCCTTTGGTCAGCGGATGGAAAAGTTCGGCGAAGAGCTCGAAGCCAGCATGAACTTAAAAGCCGAAGCGCTGGAGCAACGTGGTGATGCTTTATGCGAGCACATTCAGCAACTGACTCTGCTCGAGCAAAGTCTGATCAGCGAACTGCCGCAACTGGCTCCTTATGCGCTGTTTCAACAGGATGCTCAGGCGAATCGCCGTTAAACCAGTCTTAGCCAAAACACAGTTCCCAACCACAGCCTTGGCGCCTTACTCCGAATGGATAAGGCGTCTTTTTTAGTGAGCGGCAGGCTCAATCCCCAACTCAGCTCGCAATGCCGCCAAGCGCTCAGTCTGGCCAAAAACTTCGGCAAACTCGTCCAGAGTCACGCCTGCTGCGGCATCGCTGGTGTCGCAATCTGTCCGGTAAAGTGCACGGGCGATGCGCCATTCGGCTTTGACCACGGCACCCATCATGGCGGTATGGCCGCGCTTATCGCGGATGCAGCGGTCAGCGCCGTGCTCCAGCAGCAATTGCACTGCGGGCAATTGGCCGGCATAGGTCGCAATCATCAGAGCGGTATAGCTTTGCTCATTGCGGGCATTGACCGGATAGCCATGCTGCAAAAAAGTGTGCAACACCTCGGTATCGCCCAGGCGGGCGGCGGCAAAAAAGTACTGGTCCAGCTGATGGCTGGTGGGCTGAGCCTGAGTGCCGGGCAATGCCAGCAGCAGGCCAAGGCATAACAACCACTTGTTCATGTGTACTCCTTGAAAGTAAATGCCTGCAAAGCTCATCCAGGTGCAGGAAGGATATACGAGCTTTGCAGGACTTTAAGGGGTTAAACAGCTGACCACTCCTGCCAGTGGTTTAGCGCAGGGCTTACAGGGCGGCAGCCAGTTGCTGCACCCGGCTTAAATCCCCTGCGACGGCTTCTGTCAGACGGCTGCCGTAATCGCGGTCCGCTTTGTAGAAGTGCGACAGCATGGCATGCTTGCTGTCACTGTCACGGACTTGCCCAAGATCGGCCGCCAGATTGCGGATCAAATTGCTTTGCTGCTGAGCACTGAACGAGCGGAATAGCTCACCGGCCTGGAAGAAGTTGTCCTGCTTCTCGATGGCGATTTGTTGCACCTGGCCTGTTAATGGCGTTTGGCTGGCCCGGGCGGCTGTGACCGAAGGTTTTGGTGCGATGCGGCTTGGCTCGTAGTTCACATCCGAGCGGGTGTTGCCATGGTTGGCTGCACCATCCTGATTGTTGCTGTTGACGGCAACCCTCGGGCGGTTAATCGGCAACTGCTGGTGATTGGCACCCAGCCGGTACAGCTGCGTATCGCTGTAAGAGAAAATACGTCCTTGCAGCAGACGATCTTCCGATGGCTCAATCCCCGGGATCAGGTTGGCTGGGGCAAAGGCCGATTGCTCTGTTTCCTGGAAGAAATTATCCGGCATGCGGTTCAGCGTCATGGTGCCGACTTTCACTTCCGGAATATCTGACCATACCTTGGTTGCATCCAATGGGTGGTAGCGAAAATCGTTCAGCTGCTCCGGGCGCAGGGTCTGAATGTACAGATCCCACTTCGGGTAGTTGCCGGCACCGATGTGGTGGTACAAATCGCGGGTCAGGTGGTTAAAGTCTGCCGCCTGGGTTGCTGCGACCTGGTCCAGATCCAAAGAGTTCACGCCCTGCTGACTGCGCCAGTTAAACTTGACGTAATGGACGTCACCTTGTTCGTTCACAAATTTATAAGCATGCACGCCAAAGCCATCCATTTCGCGGTAGCTGGCCGGTGTGCCTAAATCGGAATAGACAAAGGTCAGCATATGGGTGGAGGTGCCGCCATCCAGCGAAAAGAAATCAAAAAAGCGATTGGGGTCCTGCAAGTTGGTGACCGGCGATGGTTTCAGGGAGTGCACCATATCCGGAAACTTGATGGCATCCCGGATAAAGAAGACGGGCAGGTTGTTGCCCACCAGATCCCAGTTGCCGGCATCGGTATAGAATTTGGTGGCAAAGCCACGGGGATCCCGCAGTGTTTCCGGGCTGTGCAGACCATGAATCACGGTAGAAAAACGCACAAAGACCGGTGTGACCTTGCCGGGCTCGGCAAAAGGCGCAGCCATGGTCAGGTCCGATAAGTCTTTGCTGGCGACAAATTCGCCATGGGCACCCGTACCCCGGGCATGCACCACCCGCTCAGGAATGCGCTCACGGGCAAAGCGCTGTAATTTTTGGATCAGATGCACATCCTGCAGCAGCACGCTGCCATTGGGGCCGGCGGTGATGGAGTTCTGGTTGTCACCGACCACAGCGCCGTTGTCACGGGTAAGGGGCGCATCGGCAACGGCGGCCATGCTGACGCTGATGGTTATGGTAAGTATAGTAGGCTTAAACATAGCTTTTCGAACCTTTTTGTTTGGGTTGATCCTTCCTGCCGGCATAGACTAGCGCAGATAAACTGTTTTGAAAAAATGATTAATGTAGATTGAGTTAATCACTTTTTATGATTTATGGGCCAGTATTGCCTGGCTGAAAAAACAGGTAAGATGAGCCCCTTGAAAACATAAGGGTTGCCAGGATGAACAGACTAAAAGCAGGGCTGCTGACGCTGGGCCTTGGAGCCGTGGTGCTGCTTGGTCAGCAGTGGGGTTATCCAGCCTGGCAGGCTTGGCTTACCGAGCGGGAAGCTGCCCGGATAGAGGCAAAAAAATCAGCGCCAGTCACAGCGCAGGCGGTGCCTGAGCGGCTCAATCATCAGCGTATGCTGGCCGATCTAAGCTGGATGGCGCATCCTGATCGCGAAGGGCGTGAGTCCGGCCAGCCCGGCGCCTTAGCCACCCGGCACTGGTTGCTGGAGCACTACCAACAAATTGGCTTGCAGCCAGCCGGGTTAGAGGGCTATCTGCACGAGTACGAAGTGCAGGAACACATTCAATTCAGCGGGCTCTTTCGACAGCGTCAGCGGCAGATTGAAGCCATCAGCAATGCGGCTAACGTGCTGGGTAGTCTGCCGGGCAAACAGCCTGACTTGCCAGCCATTGCCATTACAGCGCATTACGATCATCTGGGGGTTCGTGACGGCCAGATTTTTCATGGTGCCGACGACAATGCCTCGGGTGTAGCGGCCATGCTGGAGCTGGCGCGCTACTTTGTACAGCATCCGACGGAGCATCCGCTGCTCTTTATCGCCCTGGATAGCGAGGAAAAAGGCCTGCAAGGGGCGGTCGCCCTGTTCCGCGATCAGGCGGTAAAGCCTGAGCAGCTGGCTTTTAACGTCAATCTGGATATGTTAAGCCGTGATAGCGAGCGTCAGTTGTTTGCGGTAGGCACTTACCAACACTCCTGGCTGCATCCCATTCTGGATCAGGTACAACAGCAGAGCTCAGTGCGGCTGATGCGGGCACACGACAGGCCCTGGTGGCGGGCGGGACGCACCGAGAACTGGGTCAACAGCTCGGATCATGGAGTTTTCCACCGCCATGGTGTGCCTTTTATCTATTTTGGCGTGGCCGACCATCCGGATTACCACACGCCACGGGATACCAGTGATCGGGTCGATGCCGCCTTTTATCAGGCGGTTACTGAAACCGTGCTGGATTTTATTGTAAAACTTGATCAGCAGCTGGCCGCCAGGCATAGGTGACAAGCCGCTAGCTTTGAGTATACTGAGCAGATTGAAACAATTGAGCATGCAGTAATGAGTGAATCAGTAACCCCAGCCAAACCCGCCCGCAAAAAAGGCGGCTTTTTTAGCAACCTGGTGTTTAACATCATTATTCCGGTGGTGATTTTAAGCAAGTTCAGCGGCGATGCGCACCTGGGGCCGATGTGGGCTTTGGTGGTGGCACTGGCGTTTCCGGTGGTCTATGGCTGCTGGGATTTTGTCCAAAGCGATAAAGTGAATTTCTTCTCGGTGCTTGGGGTGATCAGTGTGCTGCTGACGGGCGGTATTGGCTTGTTGCAGCTTGATCCGGCCTACATTGCCATCAAAGAAGCGGCCGTACCGGCGGTGCTGGGCATTGCGGTGATCCTGACCCACAACACCCGCTATTCGTTGGTGCGCAAGCTGCTACTGAATGACGATCTGATCCGCACCGACAAGCTGGCTGCTGCCCTGGCCGCCAAACAGGCAACCCAGCAGTTTGAGCAGAAAGTCCAAATCAGCACTTACCTGCTGGCCAGCTCCTTTGCGCTGTCGGCCGTGCTTAACTATGTGCTGGCCAAGTGGATCGTGGTTAGTCCGGCTGGCACCGAAGCCTTTAATGCTGAGATTGGCCGCATGACCGCGCTCAGCTTTCCGGTCATCGCCATTCCCTGCACCATTATTATGATGGGCGCTGTGCTTTATCTGTTTAGCCAAATCGGCAAACTGACCGGCGAAGAGCTGGATCAGTTTTTGGTGGGTGCGCCTGAAAGCTAATTTTCAGGACGCAGTCACTTCTTTTAGCCGCCAGGAAAACAGCACCCCCAGGCCACTCATGGCGGCGAACAACACCAGCACCGCAAACAGCGACCAACTGGCCACCACAGCACTGACCAAACCGGTTAGCAGCAACAAGGCCCCAATCACGGTATTGCTGACCGAAACGTAATCGGTACGTTTGTTGCCGCCGGCCATATCCAACAAATAGGTTTTACGCCCCACCCGCACTCCGGCATGCGCAATGCTCAGCAGCATAAACAGCAGGGGGTAAAACCAGATGCTGGCCACCAGCGCGCCATCGAGCTGACTGGCGATGGCGGCAATAAAACAGAATACTGAGGCCAGTGCCGCCGCCAGCAAGAGCACCCGACGGCTGGACCAATCGGCCAGCCAGCCCCAGATGCTGGAACTGAGCAAACTGGCCAGGCTGCTCGCCAGCAAAAAAGCCCCCAATAAAGCGCCCGAGCTGCTGTGCTGCTGCGCCAGCACAATCAGAAAGGGCGTGGCCAGCGCCGAGCTGAGTAGCAGTGCCCGGGTAATGACAAAATGGCGAAACAGCACATCGTCGCGCAGCAGCGCTAAGTTGGCAAAGGCTTGCTGCATGGCATTGCCTCCACCGCTGGTTTCGCCGGGTTCTTCATCAATCTGGCTAAATAAGGTGGCTGCGCCAAACCACAGCATGGCAGCCCCCAGCAGCAATAGCACATAGATCAGCACGCCGGCTTCTTTGGCGCTGCTCAGCAGCCAAATAGAGACGCCTGTGGTCAGCAAACCTGACAGGGTGCTGGCCAGGCCGGTTAGACGGCCGCGTCGCTGCTTTGGGATGGTTTTGCCCTGCACATCTTTCATTGCCACCGAGTTCAAGCCACGGCCCAGGCTAAAAACCACCAGCAAGCCGAGTATCGCCAGGCCAGCGCTTAGCCCCTGCAGCCAGAGCACCGCCAGCACCATGCCAAACAGGCTGAGTGCCTGGATGATGGCACCAAGTACTAAGAAGGGTTTGCGCAGCGCATGCTGGCGCACCCAGGCGCCAATCAGCAGCTGCGGCAGCAAAGATCCCGACTCGCGAATAGGCACCAGCCAGGCAATTAAGGCTGCAGGCGCGCCCACTGCGGTCATCAGCCAGGTTAGCACGGTTTTCGGGCTGGTCAGTAAATCGCCCAAGCTGGTCAGGGTTTGGCTGATTAAGATTAAGAAAAAATTGCGCGGCACTTCGGTACAAGCTTGCTCCGAGATATCCTTGCAGGCACGGGCATCTTCTTCGTTGGCTATCAGGCTGTACAGCTTGTCTACTTTTTCCTGGGATGGGGTCACGCTACCTCCGGATGGTGATTCTGACGAAAAAAGTCGCCTTTAGACTTCAATAGCCTTAGTCTAGCAGGCTAGTGTATTGAATTTTAGTCATTTTTATTCTGGCACTGATATTGCTGGATTTATCGTGTCTTTTCTTTGCCAAGGAGCTTGTATGCATCTGCCCGCCTGGTCCCAACTCTGGTTGCTTAGCCAGATCGAATGGCAACGGCTTTTTTTAACCCGCAGAGGCTGGTTAACCATTGCCGCATCTTGTCTGCTGTGGTTTGTGTTGCTGCGCTATCTGGTGATGCCGCTCAGCCAATGGATGCTGGATCCTGCCATTATCGAAGGGGCTGAAATGGTCGCAGGCTGGGTCGATGTGCGGCAGTTATTGCTCTGGCCTCGACCAGAACTGAGCCTGTTTTGGTTACTGGCTTTGGTGTTAAGCCCGATGGCGGCCGTGCTCTTTAGTGCCGGACAGATTTGCCGCGATCGCAGCCGGGGTACCTTGCGCTTGTACTGCCTGCGTATCAGTCGCAGTAGCTTGCTGCTGGGGCGCTTCCTTGGCCAGTTGCTGGTGCAGGGGACTTTGCTGGCACTTACTATGGCAGCCAGCCTGGCGCTGGCTTTTTGGCAGGGGGCGGCTTTGAGCCTTGAGCTGTTAAGCGCGGCCTTGTTTTGCTGGGTTTTTGTGATGCTGTGCTTGCTGCCTTTTACTGCCTTGATGAGCCTGATGTCGGTGTGGCTGAACTCCAGTCGGGCTGCCGTTAGTCTGGCCATCGTCGTGCTGAGTGTCTTGCCAGTGGTGTTAGGAGTGCTTGCCTATTACTGGCCCGGTGTGCTGCCGCTGTTTGGCTGGTTGCCTGGTGCTCAGATCCCTTCACTGATGAACAGTCAGCCCTGGCAATCCTGGGCACCCTTGGCCCTGCCGGTTGGGCAAGCGCTGTTGTTGTTGGCACTTTCGCTGTATAGCTTTCAACGGAGGGGCATATGACAGTACTGGTCGATTGTCAGGGGCTGACTAAGCATTTTGGCAACAAGGCGGTATTGCAGCAACTGGATCTGCAGCTCCATGCTGGAGCTCCGATTGCGCTGGTGGGTGCCAATGGAGCCGGTAAAACCACCTTGCTGAGTGTGCTTTGTGGCTACATTCAGCCCGATCAGGGCCGGGTGCAGGTGCTGGGGCATCAGGCGGGTAGTCCAGCCCTGAGTGGACGCTTAGGTGCTTTGCCACAGGATGCGCAGTTTGATCCGGATTTTGGTCTGGCCAGGCAGTTGCATTGGTTGGCGCGTTTGCAAGGGATGTCAGTGGCAAAATCCCGGCAGGAAACTGAGCGGGTGTTGGCGCTGGTGGATTTAACGGCAGAAGCGGGCTCCAAGGTAGCTCAGCTAAGCCACGGCATGCGCAAGCGGCTGTCAATTGCCCAGTCTCTGCTGGGTGAGCCAGAGCTGGTGCTGCTGGATGAGCCAACTGCCGGGCTGGATCCGCTGCATGCCAAAGCCTTGCGCGATTGCATTCAGCGGTTAAGTAAAGACTGTACCTTTGTAATCAGTTCGCACAACCTGTTTGAGCTGGAGCAGCTGTGTGGCACTGTGCTGATGCTGGAACAGGGCCAGATTCGGCAGCAAGTAGCCCAGGCCAGCGGGGCAGGAGTGCTTCGCTTGCAGCTGTGCCAGGAAAATTATCAACCTTTGCTGCCTTTGCTGCAGCAATTGCCTGGTCTGGTGTCTTTTCAGATAGTGAGCAAATTGCAGCTGGAGTTGCAGTACGATGCCGAGCGGGCGGCCGATTTTGATGTCCTATTGCTGCAATTGTTGCACCAGCAGGGCATTGACTATCGGCAGTTAAGCCGGGGACAGTCACTGGAGCAACAGTTGTTTCAATCAGACGGCTAAGCCAACAAACTGAAAAGTGTTGGCCTTTGTGCTGTTTACTTGACCTGTAGCCCACCCTTCACCACCACCGGAATGGCTTCAAGCAGGCGGATGTTTAGCAAGGGATTGCCTTCAACCGCGACCAGATCGGCATAGGCACCGGGCTCTAACAGGCCAACATTCAGCTGACCTTGTTCATTGCGCCAGTCCAGCAAAGTGGCAGCGTGCAGGGTGGCACTCTGAATGGCTTGCAAGGGGGTCATACCCCACTCCACCATGTAGGCAAACTGGCGAGCATTGTGGCCATGGGTATAAACGCCAGCATCGGTGCCATAGGCCAGATTGACACCGGCCGCGACCGCGCGGCGAAAGTTTTCGCGTTGCAGTTGGCCGACCTGTCGCTCTTTGGCCAGAGACTCAGGCAAAATGCCCGCTGCTTCGCCTTCACTTAAAATATAATCGCTGACATAGATGTCCATCACCAGGTAAGTGCCACGTTCGGCTGCCATTGCCAATACTTCGTCGTTTAAGAAGCTGGCGTGCTCAATGGAGTCGACGCCAGCCTCAATGGCCCGTTTCATACCATGCAGTCCATGAGCATGCGCAGCCACTTTGGCACCACGGTCATGTGCTTCGGCCACCAACGCCTGCATCTCTGCCAGGCTGAACTGGCTGGCATTCACATCGGTGTTGCGTGATAGCACACCACCGGTGGCAGTGAACTTGATGAGATTGGCGCCGTATTTCATGTTTTCCCGAACCCGTTTGCGGGTTTCATCCGGGCTATTGGCGACACCAAAGCCAGTAGCGGCATAGGTATGGGGCAGTAAATTGTTGTCGCAGTGACCGCCTGTCATGCAAATCGAGTGGCCGGCCACCCGCATTCTGGGCCCGGTAATTTCCCCTTCATCAATGGCATTGCGTAAATCTACATCGGCAAAACCCGCTGCGCCCAGGTTGCGGACTGTGGTAAAGCCAGCATGCAGCGTGACTTCGGCGGCGCCAACACCAAAAATAGCTTGCCGTGACGGAGTAGAATTTAGCCGGCGAAAGCCATGTTGCTGCGGATTGGAAGTCAGATGCACATGCATATCAATAAGACCAGGCAACACGGTATAAGCGGATAAATCCAGGGTTGGGATGGCGCGCTGGGCAGGCGATAACTGACGAATGGGCAGGATTTGCTGTATGCGTTGATCCTGAACCAGAATAGCCTGGCTGGCAGTTAGCTCTCCGCTTTGGACGTCCAGCAGTTGGCCTGCCAGTATCAGCTTATCGGCAGCCAGGGCGCCTGTGCTGCACAGCAGTAGCAACAGGCTGGCTATGGCGCTTCGTGTCATCCTTTACTCCTGATCTGAGCTGGGCGGTGTGCTTGGTTGCTTTAGTGGTTGCTGTGCAGCCAATAAGGCGTGCAGTTGTTGCTCCAAGGCATCTACTTTTTCACGGGTGCGTGCTAACACCTGGCGTTGAACATCAAACTCTTCCCGGCTGATGACATCCAGATCAGCCAACTTTTGTTGCAGCACAATTTTGATCTTACTTTCAATATCATCAGCAGCCTGGCGCACTTTGGCCGGGATAACGGCTCCAATCTGCTTGGCCAAATCTTCAATTTTTTTGGGGTCGATCATAATGGGAACCTTTGTTTGTCTGCACAGAGGCTGAGTATAACAAAGCTTGCGCTGCTCTTTTAGCGGATTTTCCGGTAAACTGGCCGGCCTGCTAAACAATGTAAAATGAGCTCTGCCAGTTCGCAATGAAATTAAATCCGCAACAGAATGAAGCTGTGCATTACATCTCCGGACCCTGCCTGGTATTGGCGGGGGCTGGCAGCGGTAAAACCAGGGTAATTATCAATAAAATTGCTTATTTGATTGAGCAGTGCCAGTTGCCTGCCCGCCATATTGCTGCCGTGACCTTTACCAATAAAGCCGCCCGGGAGATGAAAGAGCGTATTAGTTTGCAACTGCCTAAGCCGGCCTGCCGCGGTTTAACCATCTCGACTTTTCATACTCTGGGTCTGGGCATTTTGAAAAAGGAATATCGGGCGCTTGGCTACAAAGCCAGCTTTAGTTTGTTCGATGATCAGGATTCGATGGCACTGTTAAAAGAATTGACTGAAGCAGACTATCTGGGTGACAAAGACTTACTGAAGCAGTTGCAAAGCAAAATATCCAACTGGAAGAATGATCTGATGCTGCCGGAACTGGCACTGAAGCAGGCGCAGCAACCGGAAGAGCAGCTGCAGGCCCAGTACTACTTGCGGTACACCCAATTACTAAAGGCATATAATGCCTTTGATTTTGATGATTTAATTTTATTGCCAACCTTGCTGCTGCAGCATCAGCCCGAGGTAAGAACGCGCTGGCAGCAAAAGATCCGCTATTTACTGGTAGACGAATATCAGGATACTAATACCAGCCAATATCAGTTGGTAAAGTTACTGGTTGGTGAGCGTCAGCGTTTTACTGTGGTAGGTGACGATGATCAGTCGATCTACTCCTGGCGTGGTGCCAAACCGCAAAATCTGGCGTTATTGCAGCAGGATTTCCCTAATCTTAAGCTGATCAAGCTGGAGCAAAATTACCGCTCGTCTGAGCGGATTTTGAAAGCGGCCAATATACTGATTGCCAACAATCCGCATGTGTTTGAAAAGCAGCTGTTCAGTGATATCGGGTATGGCATGCCACTGAAGGTATTGCCCTGCAAGCACGAAGAGGATGAGGCAGAGAAAGTGGTGGCGGAAATTATTTCGCACCGTTTCAGTAATCGAACGCACTACAAAGATTACGCATTATTGTATCGCAGCAATCACCAGGCACGTATTTTTGAAAAGGCGCTGATGAGCAACCGCATCCCCTACCGGATCTCCGGGGGTACCTCGTTCTTTTCCCGAGCAGAAATTAAGGATGTGATGGCCTACCTGCGTTTACTAGTCAATCAGGATGATGACAATGCGTTATTGCGAATTATCAATGTTCCACGGCGGGAAATAGGGGCCGCTACTCTGGAAAAGCTGGGCACTTTGGCACATGAACAGCACAGCAGTTTGTTCAGCAGTTGTTTTGCACCGGAGTTGGCGCACCGTTTGCCCGCCCGTGGTTATCAGGCTGTGCAGGGATTTGCCAATTGGATCCTGGCACTAACGGAGCAAGTCAAGCGCTCTGAGCCTGCCGATGCAATCCGTGACTTGATCCGGCAGAGTCAGTATGAAGCCTGGCTGTTCGAAACCAGCAATAGCCCAAAAGCCGCTGAAATGGCGATGAAAAACGTCAATGAGTTATTTCGCTGGATTGTCGAAATGCTGGAAGGCAAAGAGGACGATGAGCCCATGACTCTGCCGGAAGTCGTCACCCGTTTAACCTTACGCGATATGATGGAGCGTCAGGAACAGGATGAGCAGTCGGATCAGGTGCAGTTGCTCACCTTGCATGCTTCAAAAGGGCTGGAATTTCCCTATGTGTTTATGGTGGGTATGGAAGAAGGCATTTTGCCGCACCAGGGCAGCATTGATGAAGACAACATTGAAGAAGAGCGCCGATTGGCGTACGTTGGTGTGACACGGGCACAGCGTGAGCTGTTTTTTACCTATGCCAAAGAGCGTCGTCAGTACGGTGAGGTGATCCGGCCTGAACCAAGTCGTTTTTTGTATGAGTTGCCACAAGACGATCTGGACTGGCAACACAGCGCAGCCCCAAAAACGGCAGAGCAACGGCAGGAGACAGGTAAAGCCAATATTGATCGCTTGCGGCAATTGTTAAAAAAGCCGGATTAACCGGCCTGTACTTCCCGACAGCTTTGCATCTTGCTGCCGGCATCAGGCTTTGGGGCATTCACCTCCAGCATCTCTGCGGTAAAAATCACAAAACGATTGCTGCCAAGTGATTTTGCCTGATACATGGCCGCATCGGCATCACGCAGCATTTCATCGGCATCCTGGTAATCTGTGTGGTACAACGCAATGCCAATGCTGGCACCGGATAAAACCTGCTGTTGTTCAATAAGCACCGGTTGCCTGACCGACTCAATAATACGATCGGCAACCTCCTCAACATCCAGTTGCTGTTGAATATCCGTCAGCATCACCACAAACTCATCGCCACCGAGGCGTGCGACTACATCATGCTCACGCACTGCTTGTTGTAAGCGGTGGCTGGTTTCAATCAGGTAATGATCACCACAGGCATGGCCAAGACTATCATTGATGGCTTTAAAGCGGTCGAGATCGATAAAAAGCAGCGCCAGTCTGCCATCGCTTTGTCGTTTACGTTGCCTGAACTGTTGCTGCAGCAACTGGAGAAAGCGCGGACGATTTGCCAAACCGGTCAGGGCATCGTGATTGGCTTCGTGAAACAGCTTCTCTTCGATTTTTTTGCGTTCTTCAACCTGCAGACGTAAGAACAGATTAGTCTGGCGTAACTCCCGGGTGCGTTCAAACACCTTGCGTTCCAGATCTTCCTGATGTTTGCGCTGTTGTTCAGTTGCCAGCTTGCGTTGAATGGCAACGGCAATATGGCGTGATACAAAGCGCAGGATCTTCAATTCCTGTTCGCTGTAATCGTATTTATAATCGTAAGCTTGCAGGGCAATCACACCAATCACTTCATCATCCAGCAGCAGGGGGGCTCCTAACCAGCTGGTTGAGTAGCGGGTGGTGCGTAAGGAGGTGACCATGCCACGGGTAATGTCTCCCTGCTGGTTCAGTTGAGTGGCAGCAGCGCCATCAATCAGTGCCGCCTCACCACGGCGGATAATGTATTCAGTAAGTCCTTTACCTAACGGGCGCTTTGGAGCTGCAGGCGTATATTGATCACGGTAAAAGGGGAAGCTTAGGGTGTTATCGCTGGCATCAAGCAAGGCGATGTAACAGTTTTCCGCATACATCAGCTCACACAATACCTGATGGATATCGTGGTAAAAGCTTTGCATGTTTTTGCTGCAGGCTGACAGCTCTGAAATCCGATACAGTGAACTTTGCAGCTTCTCCGCTGCAATCCGCTCTTTGATTTCTTTTTGTAGCTCCTGATTGGTCCGTTGCAGCTGCCGGGTGCGCTCGCGCACTGTTTGCTCCAGCAGCTCACGGCTGCGGACCCGGTCAATGGCAGTGACAGTATGGCTGCCTAAGTGACCAAACACCTCAAGATCCTGAGCTGTGTACTGTTTCTCCGGATCATAACTTTGAATGGCCATCACACCGATGACTTGTTGCTCCCGCTTCAGCGGGATGCCCATCCAGTGAGTTGGCATGCTGCCCTGAGCCTGAATGGCACCACTGGCGATCAGCTGCTCAAACTGCTCTTTGTTGCAGAGTAAAGGTTGTGCTGTGCGAAACACATAGCCTGTCAAGCCGGAAGCAAAGGCATCTGAGGGAACTTGCAAAATAACTTGCTGATCTTTTTCATCGGAGAAGTACTCGAGTGTAAAACTGTCCGATGCCTGATCATGCAGCACCGTGTAGAAATTTTTGGCATGCAGCAGTTCGGCTACCATTTGATGAATGGCAGGATAGAATTCTTTCATATCAGCAACAGTGCTTGCCAGTTCCGACAGGCGCAACAGGGCACCCTGAATGGTATAAGCCTGTCGGTATCGGTCGGCCATATGCTGCAGCCGCTGCTGATTGGCGTCTGCGCGCTGCTGTGCGCGGGTACGATTCGTTAAGTCCTTCAACTTCGTCTCTAATAATTATTGTTGGCTTTGGCGCATAAAACTACACCATTATGCACAAACTTTGCACAGAGGGAAATCAAAGACCATCGAAATTAGGCTGTTATTTATACTTTTTTAATATAGAAAGTAGCGAAATATCTATAAGGGGGTTCTTGCTGAGGAAGCAAAGCTGGCCTGATGCTTTCAGGCCAGCGTACAGGAAATGCAGTGATTAAATATCTTTAATCATAAAGCGAATGGCTTCAGCGATTTCATCTTCAGAGCAATTCATGCAGGTACCCATGGCAGGCATATTGCCAAAACCCTCAATGGAGTGACGCAGCATCACGTCAAAACCCTGATCGATACGGGCTTGCCAGGCTGAAGCATCCCCAGGTTTAGGCGCATCCAGGGCTCCAGTGCCATGGCAGGCAAAGCAAGCGGTTTGATACACCTGCTCACCACTACGAGGGCCTGTATCAGCAACGACCTGAGCCGGGGCTTCACCATCCAGATACACCTGGCCAACCGGAGCAATGCGTTTACGTAGCTCCTCATCAGCAGCAGAACTTGTGGCCAGGCCAGTGAACAGCAAAGCACATGCAGCCGTCGCTACAAGGTAGATTTTTCTCATCGTTGTGGGTCCTGTTTCAATTTTGTACAAATCTTGCGCCATTATAGCGAGCCCGTTGACGTTGGGGAAGCCCCGTTCAACCATGCCGTGCTGTTCTCAGGCAAGCTCGAGTAGCGCCGCAATTAACTTTTTAATGCCGCTGTTGGCTTCTGCAACCGATTGAGCCAGCATGTAAGCTGGGGTGGAAACTACCTTTGCCTGATGATCCACCACAATATCCTGTACCTGGCACTGAACATGCTGTGCCCCCAGGCTCTCCAGCGCAGCGGCTGTATCCGTATCGGTACCAATGGTCAAACTTACCGGCTGTGGATAAATGAGTGGGATTAGCGCTGGAGCTATGCAGATAAAGCCGACCGGCTTGTCTGCCGCTGCAAATGCCTGGATGCATCGCTTCAGCTCCGGTAAGACAGTGGCCCCAGCACCCTGAAGCGCAAAGTCCGACAGATTTTTTGCCGCGCCAAAGCCACCGGGCAATACCAGAGCATCAAAGTCTGTGGCGACTAATTCCGTCAGAGGCTTAATCGCGCCTCTGGCAATACGGGCAGCTTCCACCAGCACATTGCGTTGTTCGGTCATTTCTTCGCCCGTCAGATGATTGATCACATGGTGTTGGGTAACATCCGGGGCAAAACACTGGTAACTGGCATGCTGCAGCTCAAGGTGCAACAAGGTGAGCACTGACTCATGGATCTCTGCGCCGTCGTATACGCCGCAGCCACTTAGAATAACCGCTACTTTCTTCATTATCGCCTCCTGTAAATCATTGTTTATAATGGCTTATAGCAAAGCATTCTTAAACCGATTTTCTTAAGCTAAAATTATTTAAAAAAATGGCTGGCCTGGTTCTCTTTCTGTGATAGTCTACACAACCGCTGACGATGCGTCTGCTGGTTTTTTCTGATCGCCATCAGCTGCCATCAGAAATAATTTTCCACACGATGGAATAAAAAAAATAATAAGGGTTCCAGCTGTTCTCCCTGTTAAATACATTAATACTTTCAATAAGTTACCTGGTGCGAATTTAGCGTTGACCAGCACATTCCTACACCTTCAACTTATCTTTTGCACAAAGTTATCCACAGATTGTCCGGGCGAGGCTACTTTGAACTTGCCACAGTGATCCTGACTATATCCCTTACCCTGCCTGTAGTATGATTCTAACCTAAGCATGACACCTATTGGCAAAAGTACAGGATGCACTATGGCTTCACACCCGGATACTCCTCTTGTTTTAGTAGATGGCTCCTCTTATCTGTTTCGGGCGTATCACGCCCCGCCTCACCTGACCAACTCAAAAGGTGAAGCCACAGGAGCTATTTACGGCGTGGTCAACATGCTGAAAAGCTTACTTAAACAATATCGGCCTGAGCAAATGGCGGTGGTTTTTGATGCCAAAGGACCAACCTTTCGTAACGAGCTTTATGCCGATTACAAAGCGCACCGGCCACCTATGCCAGATGATTTGCGCAATCAGATCGCGCCATTGCATCAAATTATTCAGGCTATGGGTCTGCCACTGTTGTGTATTTCCGGGGTAGAGGCCGATGATGTGATTGGTACCCTGGCCAGAGCCGCCAGTGCGATTGGGCGCGATACGGTGATCTCAACGGGTGATAAAGACATGGCACAACTGGTCGATCAGCATGTCACCCTGATCAATACCATGACTAATACTGTGCTGGATCCAGCGGGTGTGGAAGCAAAATTCGGAGTGCCACCGGAGTTGATTATTGATTATCTGGCATTGGTAGGAGATAAATCAGACAACATTCCCGGCTTGCCGGGAGTGGGCGATAAAACGGCTACGGCCATGTTGCAGGGCATTGGCGGCATTTCAGCCTTGTTAGCTCAGCCGGAGAAGCTGGCTGAACTCAATTTCCGTGGCGCCAAAACCATGGCAGAAAAGCTACTGGCACATCAGCAGCAGGTGGAGCTGTCGTATCTACTGGCTACCATCAAAACCGATGTTGAGTTGCCCTACCAACTGGATGATTTAACCATACAACCAGCGAACACCTCTGCTTTAGCTGAGCTGTACAAAGTTTGCGAGTTTAATCGCTGGCTGAAAGAATTGCTCAGTAGTGACACTGAGCCATCCAGCAATAAAGTCGATGCCGCAGCACTGGAGCAGGAGGCTGAGCAACCGGTGGCTGTCAGCCTGGATCAGTCGGGCTATCAAACTGTGCTGAGTGAGCAGGCGTTTGAACAGTTAATGCATGAGCTGGCGCACAGTGAGCTGACGGCATTCGACACCGAAACCACCAGCCTGGATTATATGGAGGCAGAGCTGGTTGGTCTGTCTTTTGCGACCGAGCCAGGTAAAGCCTGGTATTTACCCTTGGCGCACGATTACCTGGATGCGCCGGCACAGCTGGATAAAGAGTGGGCGCTGGCCAGATTAAAGCCGTGGCTGGAAGATGCAGGCAAAGCCAAAGTGGGGCAGAACCTGAAATACGATCAAAGCGTATTGGCACGCTACAGCATTGCTTTACAGGGCATCGCCTTTGATACCATGCTGGAGTCGTACGTGTTGAACAGTGTGGGCTCCCGCCACGACATGGACAGTCTGGCGTTGAAATACTTAGGCCACAATACCATTAGCTTTAACGATATTGCCGGCAAGGGCGCCAAACAGCTGACCTTTAACCAGGTTGAACTGGAACAAGCCAGTCGTTATGCCGCAGAAGATGCTGATGTCACCTTGCGTCTGCATCAGACTTTATGGCCACAGCTGCAACAAACGCCATCGCTGCTACAGGTACTGCAGGATATTGAAATGCCATTGGTACCGATTTTATCAGCGATGGAACGGCATGGTGTCCTGATTGATGCCAGTTTATTGCGTCAGCAAAGCCAGCAACTAGCTGTACGGCTGGCAGAACTGGAACAACAGGCACACCAATTAGCAGGGCAAGAGTTCAATCTGGCTTCGCCAAAACAGCTGCAGCACATTTTGTTTGAGCAACAACAATTACCGGTTTTGAAGAAAACCCCAAAAGGGACTCCATCCACTGCAGAAGAGGTATTGCAGGAGCTGGCGCATGACTACGAGCTGCCGCGCTTGCTGATGGAGCACCGTGCGCTCAGTAAACTTAAATCCACCTATACTGACAAGCTGCCAAAAATGGTAAAAGCATCAGGGCGGGTGCATACATCCTATCACCAGGCTGTAGCAGCCACCGGCCGGTTAAGTTCAACTGAGCCGAACTTACAGAATATCCCTATTCGCAGTGAAGAAGGTCGGCGCATTCGGCACGCCTTTATTGCCCCACAGGGTAAAAAAATACTCGCTATTGATTACTCGCAGATTGAACTGCGTATTATGGCGCACCTTTCAGGTGATAAAGCACTGCTGGATGCTTTTGCAGCCGGGTTGGATATTCACAAGGCTACCGCTGCGGAGGTGTTTGCCGTGCCTTTGGCGGAGGTGACCTCGGAGCAACGTCGTCGCGCCAAAGCGGTAAACTTTGGGCTGATTTATGGCATGTCAGCTTTTGGCCTGGCACGTCAGCTGGATATTGGTCGTCAGGAAGCTCAGCAATATGTGGATCGTTACTTTGAGCGTTTCCCGGGGGTGTTGGCTTACATGGAGCGAACCCGCAAGCAGGCTCATGAGCAGGGTTTTGTTGAAACCATTTTTGGTCGTCGTCTGTACCTGCCGGAAATCAATGCCCGTAATATGGCCAGGAAAAAAGCCTCTGAGCGTGCAGCCATCAATGCACCGATGCAAGGGACAGCTGCTGATATCATTAAACGAGCGATGATAGATGTTGCAGCTTACCTGGAACAGCACAGTGAGCTGCAAGCGGTGATGATCATGCAGGTGCACGATGAACTGGTGTTTGAAGTAGCCTGTGAGCAAGTTGACACTGCAGCCCGTGAGCTGGCGACAGTGATGGAGCAGGCCGCCAGGTTGAATGTGCCGTTATTGGCAGAGGCTGGCTTTGGCGATAATTGGCAGCAAGCGCATTAAACAGAGCCGACAGCACGGCCATGGCATGGTAATTTTATTACCGCAATATGGCTTACAAAGGCTGAAAAATGATTTTTTGTAGTTTTTTTACCAAACCTGCTTGATTTTTTAGCAGTGCACGCTAACATAGAAAGGGTAGGGTACAGAGGTAAGATGTTCTATCTTTCAGTGTCAGAACCCGGTTCTACACCAGAAGGTAAGCTTACTATTAGCCGCTCCACTGCTTGCAGTGGAGCGTTTTTTTTATGTCCGGCGGGAAAACAAGAATAATTTTTTAGAGTAAATACTTCAAACTGGTATTTTTTTGTAGTATCATTACAACGTCTCGATTGAGACACCCTGTTGATTTGAACTAATAGCTTCTCCCCGTTTGCTATACCGGCCTCCACTGTGAGGCCGTTTTTTTATCCGTTTTCTGGGTAGAACCATTGCGCCAGGGCTTGCTCCAGCTCGGGTAATCCTTGTTTGCTTAAAGAGCTGAATAGTTGCACCTGCACATCACCCATAAAAGCCAGGGCTGCTTCCGATACTTCCAACAGTGCTTTTTTACGTGGCCCAGGGCTTAGTTTGTCCGCTTTGGTTAGTAATAGCCGTACTGGTAACTTACTCGCTACTGCCCAATGGATCAGATCTTGATCCAGATCTTTCAATGGATGTCGGATATCCATCAGTACCACCAGGCCTTTCAGGCTAACGCGTTTTTCCAGATACTCACTCAGCGAGCGTTGCCATTTTTCTTTTACCGCCAGTGGTACCTTGGCAAAACCATAACCAGGCAAATCAATCAGTCGTTGTTGCTCGGTCAGTTGGAATACATTAATAAGCTGGGTGCGGCCAGGTGTTTTACTGGTTCGGGCCAGGCTTTTTTGCCGGGTTAGGGTATTAAGGGCGCTGGATTTTCCTGCATTCGAGCGGCCAGCAAAAGCGACTTCAATGCCTTCATCCGGTGGCAGCACCCGTATATCCGGGGCACTGGTCAGAAAGGTGGCTTGTTGGTAATTGATGGTTTGGGTGCTCACAGCAAACTCCAGTAAGTTTTTTCAGGCCCAATCGCTGCTTTTCACCGTGATCAGACAACATTGTTGTTGCTAAGCCAGCGTCGCTTGGGACGGTTTTCTTGGTTCGGATAGCCTATTGTAACGGATCGAATGGATCGGAAGAAGCAAATGCTGTATAGATGGGATTTTATATTAGCCAGATTCGTGTAAAATAAGTAGCTGGAACAACTTAAGCAATAACAATGGTGCCACCAAGCTGGCGACTAAATGCGGACAGAGACGGAAACAACATGAAAAGACTTGTACTGCCACTTACGCTGTTATTCAGCATGATAGGAGCGGCCCACGCATTTGATGGTGATGCGGCGGCCGGAAAGGAAAAAGCAACCACTTGTGTTGCCTGTCATGGCACCGATGGCAATAGCCCGATCGATATCTATCCAAAAATCGCTGGCCAGCATGCTGAGTATCTGTACAAGCAATTGCAGGACTACAAGCAAGCTATGCAAACCGGTGGTGAGCGGGGGCGTAGCAATGCGGTGATGTTTGGCATGGTGGCTGGTTTGTCCGATCAGGATATGCGCGATCTGTCTGCCTATTTTGCCTCGCAAAGCATGTCTGCCGGAACAACGCCAGAGCATGCGCTGGAACGCGGTCAGCAATTGTATCGCAGCGGAGATGCCGAGCGTGGCATACCAGCCTGTATCGCTTGTCATGGCCCTCGTGGTGCTGGCACCAGCTTGTCTGGTTTTCCGCGCATTTCTTTCCAGCATGCGCCCTATTTGATCGAAACTCTGAAGGAGTTTCGCAGTGGTGCCCGCGCCAACGATATGAATGGCATGATGCGTGATATCGCCCGTAAGATGACTGATGAAGACATTGAAATGGTGTCGCTGTATCTGGGTGGTTTGCATTAAGTCGGTGCTGTGTTGAAAAAAAACCAGCCATTAGGCTGGTTTTTTTGTATCTTCAGCGCAGCTTGTGTGAGATATATCTCACACAGGCTGTAGGATATTTGCCTGCTTTGTTTTCTGTGGGTAGTCTAAAACAGGGTTGTCACCTGTCTAATGTATTGATGCATATACTATTAGTGAATAACCAGATAGCGGTAGTGGATTTTTTTCCGTTTAGAGGTTGTTATCTAGTGAAATTGGCGTAGATTAACACTTCGTTACATGAGTAACGCGTCGAAAAAACGGAACTACGGCACGGAAAGCTTAGTAAGTGCGACGACGAATATACCATTGCTGCGATGCTCGTGCGCTATCTATGGATGACTAATAAAGTATCAGGACGATCGCAAACAAAAAAAGCTACATAGGGATATTACAAAAAAATATCAGGGACCATTCCGGACGCGCTGTCCAAATCAGGTCATTATGACTGCAGCAAATGAAAGTGTCCACTTTAGGCACATGGCAAAGGCGATAAGGTAACTTATCGCCTTTTCTTTCTTCTTAATTCTTCGTATCACTCCTTCCAAACCATAAGGATGTGTTAAAATACAGCACATCGATCAGCGACTTTACCGGCGTTCAGCCAGAAGCGCTTACCAGGTATCAAAACATGACACGTCAAAAGAAGACCCGCAATAGCGGTGAAAATGGGCCTCGTTTTTTACCAGCAGCAGAAGTACGTAAACAGCGGGAACGTAAAGAAGAGAGTAAAAAATCCGGTGCTGGTGGCAAACCGGGGCAGCGTAATTCGCAATTGCTGCGTAAAGCAAGCGAGCCGTCAGGTGGTAGCAGCAATAAAGATCCGAGACTGGGCAGTAAAAAGCCGGTCCCACTGTTGCCAGAGGGAGCCGAGGCTGCATCGCAAGGCTTAAAGCCTATCCAGCCGAAGGCATCGATTGCCAAAGTGGTTGTTGCATCGGGCTTAACCCCCGAACAGGAGCTGGCCCAGCTGGAACAGGACAGCCGTTTGCAGCTGTTGTTAGAACGGGTTGAGCGTGATGAAGTTTTAACCGGCAAAGATGCGAAGTACTTTAATCGCATGACAGAGCGCTATGAACAGCTATTGCAGCAATTAGGCCTGGCCGAGGACGCAGAACCGGAGTTGCAGGATCCGTTGGCTGAGTTTGAGCGTACTGATTGGCGAAAACAGCTGCTGTCGGATGATGAGGAAAACGGATGAGTTGGTTGTGGTTGAGCTTATTGTTGGTTGGCGCCGCCATTATTGCTGGCCTGGCTTTTTATGCCGGGCGCTTGTTGCGGCTGGTACGATTACAAAGCCTGCAAGCCGAGCAAGCAAAACAAAAGAAAAATCAGTATTTGATCGACAGTATTGTGGTTATCAGTCGGGCGATGCAGGCTGAGCAATGCGAATTATCCGAGGGGGCGTTACGGATTTGGGTATTACTGGACCATCTGGAGCTGGTAGAAAAGCCGGATCCGGTCCGTGCTTACCCTGGGCTGCATCAGATGTATGAAGTTGTGAAGGATATGCCAACCCACAAAGCCCGCAAAGAGCATGACAAACGACATATTCGTCAGTTGGATCAGATCCGTGAAAAAGCCGAAGAAGATTTAAAGGACTTTATTCTGGCGGATGTAGAGACGCTACTGCAGCGATACCGGCAGCAGGCGAGCTCCTGATTTTACGGCAGCCGCTCTGAACGGCTGCTGTCTAAACTTCTCAATCGTGTTTATAGATCACACCATCTTTCATGACAAAGCTAACCTGGCCCATTAAGGCGATGTTTTCCAGAGGGTCTCCCGGTACAGCGACCAGATCGGCTTTTTTACCTTGGGTGATAGTACCGAGCTGTTCACTGATGCCGAGCAATTGGGCACCATGGTAGGTAGCAGAGCGGATCGCTTCAATCGCAGGCATGCCCGCTTCGGTCATATAGACAAACTCTTTCCAGTTATCGCCATGGGGGCCAACACCGGCATCGGTTCCAAAAGCAATCTTTACGCCTGCCTGCCAGGCTCGGGCAAAGGTCTGCTGAATGAGAGGGCCTATTTCCTGGGCTTTGGGCCGCACCAGCTCAGGAAAGAAACCAGGCATCACGGCCATTTCAGCAACAAATTTACCAGCACTGATGGTCGGTACATAATAGGTACCATGCTTTTTCATTAAGGCTATGGTGGTTTCGTCCATGTAGGTGCCATGCTCAATGGAGTCTACCCCGGCTCGTATTGCCCGCTCCATACCTTCTTTGCCATGGGCGTGGGCAGCAACTTTAAAGCCATAGTCTTGTGCGGTGGCCACTACCGCCTGGATTTCTTCTTCCGTAAACTGAGCATTCATCCCACTGGCAGCCACGCTTAAGACACCGCCGGTGGCTGTGATTTTGATTAAGTCTGAGCCTTCTTTATAGCGTTGACGCACTGCTTTGCGCGCCTCTTCAGCACTATTAATCACCCCTTCGACCGGGCCGGGATCCCCCATACGACGAAAGGTGATGCCATTGGTTGGATCGGCATGACCGCCAGTGGTAGCCAGTGATTTACCCGCTGCATAGATGCGAGGCCCCTGAACATAGCCGTTGGCGATGGCATTTTTTAAGGCTACGCTGATCTGGTGGCTGTCACCAAGCTCCCGTACCGTGGTAAAACCAGACAGCAGGGTTTTATTGGCAAAAGTAGCACCGCGCAAGGCATAGTCTGCTTCATTCATACGGAAGCCTTCCGCATAAGAGGATGCGCTGATCTGCGTCGAGAAATGGGTATGCATGTCCATCAGACCGGGCATCACCGTATGTTGACGTAAGTCAATCAGGGTATCGGCTGCGCCGGGGGTGAGAAAACCTGCTGCCACGCGCTGAATGATGCCGGCTTCAATCACGATACTCTGGTTGTGCAGAACCTGGTTATCTTCCGCGGTAATCAGGCTACCGGCATGAATGATGGTGGCGGCATGACTAGCCGTGCAGGCCAGAAAACAACAGGCAGCTAATAACCTTGGTCGTAACATAATGGCTCCAGGCGTGAGACAAAGGACAGCTTCCAATCTGGCAGCATTTTTCTTTACAGCAAGATGGATGCGACCAATAGCAGCATTTGGCTGTTTAAATTCATCAACCTGTGACAATATCACGTAAATCAAACAGCGAAGCGGGCCGCTGCCTCAGAGCTGCCCCAGCAGAAAGCGGTAGTCGGCACTTTGCAACCAGAGCTGGTTTGGATTGGGCTGGGGTTGTTGCTGGGCTTCTTCAATCCATTGGTAATAGACAGTGCGGCAAAGCCGGGCTTGCAAGTCTCGCCAGAGTGCAATATAAGGTACCCGCTGAGCCTGATAATCTTGTAAGCAGATGGGATGGTGCTGGCCAATCAACACCTGCTCATTCAGGTTGGTGACGGCTATCAGGGCTGGTCCTGCCGACGTTTGCTGCCAATGCCAGCTGTGGATCAAAAAGGGCACATCCTCAACCTGAATACGCACTTTTTCTACCGGCGTTTTCAGAAAGTATTCCTTGCCTTCGTAGACCAGTACAGAAGCGAATAATTTAACCAAAGACAAACGGCCGATCGGACTATCCTGATACAACCACTGACCCTGCTGGTCAATACGCAACGCCATATCACCGCAAAAAGGCGGATCCCAGCTGTCAAATGGCGCTTGCTGGTGTTCCAGTTGTTGTTGTAGTTTGTGTAAACTAAGCATGGCTAAGGCTTGTTGCGCATTCTGATTGCAAAGCTTAGCGTAAAATGGAAAGGAAATAAAAAGCAGATTGAAAGTGGGGTGACTGATGGGGCTCGAACCCACGACAACCGGAATCACAATCCGGGGCTCTACCAACTGAGCTACAGTCACCACTCTGGTGTGGGCGGTATTTTAGCGAAAATTACGCTGGGTACCAAACTTTTTTTCCCTTGACGGGAAAATATCCTGAGATCAGCGACATTGCGCCTTAAGTCTGTCGACCTTGTGCTATGATTGCGGCGTAATAACAGAAAACCCGTTGGAGATATTTATGGATGAAGTAACGAATTTTGTGGCAGAGAATCAGGAGGTGGTGTACCACCATCTGATTAGCATCGTTATTGCCTTGGTGATCTTTGTGATAGGTCGCTGGATTGCCAAAGGCATCAAAGGATTTTTAGAGCGGTCTTTGCTGGCACGCGCTATTGATAAAGCTGTGGTTAGCTTCCTTGGCAGTATTGTCTACACCCTGATTATGATTGCCGTCCTGTTGATGGCGTTGTCGCATGTTGGGGTCCAAACTACGTCCTTTATTGCCATTTTAGGTGCTGCAGGTCTGGCGGTTGGTCTGGCACTGCAAGGCTCTTTGGCCAATTTTGCCTCCGGAGTATTGATTATTATTTTCCGCCCTTTCAAAGCCGGTCACTTTATTGAAGCCGGTGGGGTTATGGGGACAGTGGATAAGATTGAAATTTTCCAGACGATTTTGAAAACTCCGGATAATAAGCAAGTCATGATCCCCAACGCCCAAATTACCGGTGGTGCCATTACCAACTTTTCTGCCGAAGCTACCCGTCGGGTCGACTTGGTGATTGGCATTAGCTACGACTCTGATCTGCGTAAAGCAAAGCAAATCCTGGCTGACATTCTAGCTGCGGACAGCCGCGTCTTACCAGAGCCTGCGCCTGTTATTGCCATAGGTGAACTGGCGGACTCTTCTGTGAATATTTTGGTGCGGCCCTGGGTTAATGCTGCCGATTACTGGGGTGTCTACTGGGAAACCCTGGAGAACGTGAAGCTGACTTTTGATGAGCAGGGTATTGGCATTCCGTTTCCACAAATGGATGTGCATATTCAATCCAACAAACAGGAGAAAGAATGAAGTACTCAATGACTGCAGTCGCCATGGTATTGCTGGCTGCAGGTTTTCAGAGCCAGGCAGATGAGTTGGGCTGGACGTCCTCAGCCGAGTTGGGGGCAATCACCACCACCGGTAACACTGAAGGAACCTCCATCACCGGACGGCTCAATTCGTTGCAGCGGTTGGAACGTTTTGATAACGAGTACCTGTTCAGTGCTTTTTTTAAGGAAGACAAAAAGCGACTGGAAGATGGCAGCTCTGTGCGTGAGCGTACTGCTGAGCGCTTTAGTCTTTCGGTGAAAAGTGCTTATAAACTGGAAACTGAGCACGATACCTTGTTCGGGTTAGCACGGCACACCGACGATAAATTTGGTGCTTACCGCAAGTACTCGACCTTGGCTGTCGGTTACGGTACCCGTCTGCTGGACTTGACTGATCACAGCTTGAATATCGAGCTTGGTCCTGGTTATTCCTGGGGTAAAACTGCCGAGGGCGAAACGGAAAAAGGCATGCTGGCCCGGGCTGGTGCGACCTATCGCTGGCAAATCAGTGAAAGTGCAAAATTTCGGCAGGATTTGGTGGTGGAATATGGTGAAGATAATACCCGAACCACAGCTGAAACATCACTGACCGCTCGTATCAATGGCCGGATGCAGATGAAAGCGGCCTTTACGGTACAAAACGACAGCGATGTTCCTGTGGATAAAAAACGCACCGATACACAAACCTCCCTTACCCTGGTGTATTCCTTCTAACGACCAGGTAAGCCAGCCCATACGGGCTGGCTTGTGCTCCCGCATTTAGCTTCCTTCTCCTTATGCAAATATAGTCTATGCTTAACTGGCTGATTTTAATCAGAAGCATCAATATTGGTACAGTCAAGGGATGCGTTAGCATGCAAGGGGACAGGATAGGAAGCCGATTGTCAGACACTACTGCTCTGAGCCAAAGACCCTGGTTCGGCGCTTTGCTGTATCTGATTTTCGGCGTAGCCTGGATTGGCGGCAGTGACCATCTGCTTGGCATCGTGGTGACGGATGCGGAACTCTATAGCCAGTACCAGACGTATAAGGGGTGGCTCTATGTTGCTTTTACCGCAGCACTGGCCTGGTTGCTGCTATGGCAACGTTCCAATGCCGAGATGCAGTCGCTGCGTAGCCGGCAGCTTTTTGAGCAAACATTTGAACTGGCGAACGTTGGTATTGCACATGTGAGTTTGCAAGGGCGCTGGCTGAAAACCAACGAGCGCTTGCAGCAACTGCTTGGCTACACCCAGTACGAGCTGCAGGGTATGACTTTTGCGCAGATCACTCATCCGGATGATTTAGACAAAGACGTCAGCCAACTGGCACAGTTAGAAACCGGGGTTCGGCGGGAGTACAGCATGGAAAAGCGGTATCGCCATAAAGACGGGCATTATATTTGGTGTCGGTTGGGAGTACGAATGGTGGATGCCCCGGTGTTTGGAAAGCCTTTTTACATCTCTATTATTGAAGACATCCATGAGTTAAAAGTGATTGAAACCGAGCTGCGTGCCAGCAATCTGAAGTTTCAGGCATTGCTGGATAGTGATGCAGCCATCTCCATTCAGGGCTATGAAGCCGACGGTACTACGATTTACTGGAACCGTGCCAGTGAACGTATTTATGGTTACAGCGCGCAGGAGGCGAAAGGTCAGAATTTATTGGATCTTATTATCCCCGAGTCGATGGCGGATGAGGTAAAAACAGCAATCCAGCAGATGCTGGCAACCGGCAAGCCGATTCCATCAGCTGAGCTGCAGTTAAAACGCAAGGATGGCCGCTTTATCAGCGTCTTTTCTTCGCATGCTCTGGTGCGGTTGCCTGATAAACCACCACAGATGTATTGCATCGACATTGATCTGACCGAACAGAAAAAACATGAGCAGCAGGTGGCCTATCTGGCGCACTACGATGCACTGACCAATTTACCGAATCGGGCATCTTTTGTGCAGCAATTAACACAAGCCATTGAGCGGGCAGCACTGCGCTCTTATCTTATCGCCGTCATCATGCTGGATATTGATCACTTTAAGAACATCAATGACAGTTATGGCCACAGCATCGGTGATGAGCTTTTGCAGCAAATCACCCAGCATCTAACCGAAGCGCTGCAGCCGATGGATTATCTGGCCAGACTGGGTGGGGATGAGTACGCTGTTTTGCTGGAGGATATTGAGCAGGCGGAGGATGCTGTTCGTCTTGCCGATCAACTGCTGCATTGCATCAATCGGGTATGGACATTAAGCAATGGTATTGAAGTCAAAATAAGTGCCGGTGCAGGCATTAGCTTGTACCCTCTGCACGAGATAAATGCCGAAGCTTTACTGCAAGGCGCTGATGCGGCCTTGTATAAGGCTAAGAGCGAAGGGCGAAACGGTAGTGCTTACTACTCCGATGATTTGACTCAGAGTGCCAGAGAGCGTTTGCGACTGGAGTCGCGACTCAGAACCGCGATTTTGGAGCAGCAGTTGGTATTGTATTATCAACCTCAGGTGGATATTGCTTCCGGGCAGATCATTGGTGCAGAAGCCTTAATCCGCTGGTTGGATCCGGAGGACGGCCTGATCTCGCCGGAGCGCTTTATCCCAATTGCCGAGAGCTCTGGCTTGATCCACGAGATTGGTGTGTGGGTGATTGAGCAAAGTTGCCGGCAAGGTGAGCTTTGGCATCAGCAGGGGCTGCATGGTCTTAGCATCGCCATTAATGTGTCGCCCTTGCAGTTTCAGCGTTGCGCACTGATACAACAGATTACAGATACTTTGCTTAGTACTGGTTTTCCTGCGGATTTACTGGAGCTGGAGTTGACAGAAAGTGCCCTGATGACACAGCAAGCTGATGTGCTGACTATGTTGCGGCAGTTGAAGCAGCTTGGGGTACGGCTTGCCATTGATGACTTTGGGACTGGCTATTCGTCGCTTGCTTACCTGAAGTTATTTCCACTTGATGTCTTAAAGATAGACAAAAGCTTTATTGATCAATTACCAAAGCATCAGCAGGATGCCGAAATTTGTCGGGCAATCGTCTCGTTGGCACATACGCTAGGTTTTAAAGTTTTGGCCGAGGGGGTCGAGTATCAGGGGCAGCGTGACTTTTTAACGGCTATAGGTTGTGATTGTTTTCAGGGGTATTTATTCGCGCAGCCGTTAACTGCTGATGATTTCTTCCAACTGGCACTTCAGCACAAAGCGTAATAGAGCTGTTATTGACGACAGGAAAAAACCTGATTGCGGCCTTTGGCTTTGGCTTGGTACAAAGCCGTATCGGCCTGGAGGAGCAAGCGATCAGCCTCAGTGCTGTCGTGGCATGCGGTCACCCCAATACTGACCGTGATGTGTAGCTCGCTGGCAATATCTGAAAAATCCAACTGACTGATTTGCTGTCGTAAACGCTCACACAGCTGCAGTGCCTCCGGTAAGCCGGTTTCTGGCAACAGCAAAGCAAATTCTTCGCCTCCCCAACGTGCCAGGGTATCCGTGCTACGGCTGTGTTGCTGTAAGCTGTGGGCGACCCGAAGCAAGACCTCATCCCCGACAGAATGTGACCAGCGATCATTAACCTGCTTAAAAAAGTCGATATCAATCAGTGCCAGACAGAGTGGATGCTGATGCCGCCTGGCCCGGCTGAACTCCTGCAACAGCATTTCGTCAAAGACTCTTCGGTTGGCCAGGCTGGTTAGCGGGTCTTGCCTGGCTTGCCTGGCAAAGGCTTCCGATTGCAGGCGTAGCTGCTCCAGTAACTCGGACTTCTCGTTATTGCTTTGCTCCAGATGATTGGCTTTTTGTTGCAGTTGAATGGTTTTCTCGGTAACTTGCCGCTTTAGTTCTGTAGCTGCTATTTTCAGCTGGCCAATACGCCAGCGGATCACCATAAAGAGCAGGCTGATGGAGGCGACCAGTACCAATAACCAAAACAGTGGGCGTTGCCAAAGGTGCGGTGCAATGGAGAAATGCAGGCTGGCAGCTGCAGTGCTCCATTCGCCTCCCGGATAGGATGCAATGACTTCAAACTGGTAGTGGCCGGGAGCCAGGTTGGTCAATTCCGTATAAGCTTGCTGGCCGCGTTCTACCCAATCGCTATCAAACCCCTTCAGGCGGGTTCGGTATTGAATCTGCTGCGGCATTACATAGCCAAGGCCAGCATAAAATAACTCAATCCGCTGGGTGCCTGCGGCTAAACTCAATGGTCCCTGTTGCTGTACCGGCTCGCCATCCACTCTTATTTGCTCAAGCACTACCGGTGGGATGAAAGCTGAAAAGTTACTGAGCCGCTCCGGATGAGAAAATGCCACCCCACCTGCAGTGGCTATCCAAACGGATCCGTCCTGGTGCAGGGCTGCGGCAGGGTTGGAGCCACCATTGGCTTGTGCACTTAGCATGCCATCACCTTCTGCAAAGTGCTTCAAAGCCAGGGTGGCTTCCCTGTAGCTCAACACAGCTTGAGCTGCATCCAGCGAAAATTGCAGAATGCCGCGGTTACTGGTAAGCCAGAGATTATTTTGTTGATCCGCCACCACCTGAAAGTATTTATCAAAGGGTAGTCCGGCGCTACGACCCAAAATACTGAGTGTGTTTTTGCTCAGATCGTACCGTACCAGTCCCCGGTCAGTGGTGATCCAGAGAAACTCTTGGTGAGGTAGCTCGAGAAAACCAAAGGCAAACTCAGCAGCATCCTGGCTATACAGATCGAGCGTATGGAGAGCATCATTCTGCCAAAAAGCCACACCGGTACCGGTGCCAATCCAGATACGGCCATCACTGCTTTGGTACAGTGCCATAATGTAATTTCCGGGCAGACCGGATGACATATCCAACTGTTCCATCCGGCCCTGATACCAACGATTTAGACCACGAGAAGTACCAATCCAGACACTGCCATCATCGGCAGGTAGAATAGCGCGTACTTCATTGGTCCAGAGGCCATCGTCCCGGGTAAACAGGCGGCTGGTGCCATCTGCTGCTATGGTGAAGAGTCCATGAGCATAGCTGCCAAACCAAAGCTGCTGCTGTGCATCCTTTGCCAGGCTGAGAATGGATTCACGCAAAAAAGGGGCCGGGTGATTGAAAGGTTCAGCCAATTGATGACGGATATGAGAAACACCACGACTGGTGGCGGCCAATACCGAGCCATCTGCCAGTGGCAGTACAGCCCGGACAAAATTATCGGCCAGACCATGCTGGCTGGTGATGGAGGTAAAAGGAGCATTGCGCAGCCGGAATAGCCCACCGTTGGTGCCAACCCACAAACTGCCTTCGGTATCCTTATGCAGGGCCAGGATCCGGTTAGCAGGCTTATTGCTGTCGGTACCCAATCCTTCCAGGCCGCTGCTGTCCAGTCGAAACAGGCCATCGCTCAGTGTACCAATCCAAAGGGTGCTTTCCTCCATCAACAGAGCCGAGGCCGCCATGGTCAGCTCCGGGTGTATAAGGGCAAACCCTTGCTGTACGCTACCGGTAAATACGCCCTGCTCAGTGGCAACGATGATGTGCCCGGTGTGATCCAGTGCCAGGCTAAACACTGGCCCGACAGGCAAGCCATCTTCTGGCTGGATGGGGGTTATGTTGTTTTCTTCCACCAAAAACAACCCTTTGGCAGTGCCGACCCAGATGGCGCCCGAGTCACTTTCGGCCAGGCTATACATGGCTTCATCCATCAATGCTGGGCTGCTAATACGGTCACGGTGACCGTCCACTTCTTGTCGCCATAGCCCTGCACCCTCTGTGGCAATCCATAAACGTTGCTGTTGATCATACAACAAGGCACGTACCAACGCAGCCGCAGCAGGCAGTGGGGACCATTGATTCTGTTGATAGCGAACAATACCACCACGTGAGCCAGCAGCCATCAACGAATTATTGTCACCGGTATACAAGGCAAAGATGCCAGAATCGGGCAGGCCAGTCGTGGCACTGCGATCAAAGACCGTAAAGCTGCGTCCGTTATAACGGGCTATCCCTTCCCAGGTAGCAAACCACAAATAACCGTCGTCGGTTTGTGCGATGCTGTTGATGGTGTTGTGGGGTAAACCATCGCGGGTGGTCCATTGCTCAAGAAAGAAGTGTTGCAGTGAGTCGTTTGGCGTTAAAGCGAGGAGCGAGAAGCTGAAGAAAAAACAAAGCGTATTGCAGACAAGGGCCAGCTTAGAGCGGAAGGTCCCCGGCAGTATGCAGGGACCAGGCGAAACATCAGACTCAGAAGGGGATATCATCATCAAAGTCGATAGGCGGCTCCATCGGCGGGCGTTGCTGCTGTTGATTTTGCGGCCGTTGAGCTGGAGCACTTTGTTGGAAACCACTTTGTTGTGGCTGCTGATAACCGCCGGCAGGGGCTTGCTGCTGGAAGTTGCTTTGCGGAGCCCGTTGTTGCATTGGCGCTTGCTGGCTTTGATAGCCCCCGCCGGCATTCTGGCCTTCATTGCGCCCATCCAGCATTTGCATTTCACTGGCAACGATTTCAGTGGTGTAGCGCTCAATATTGTCTTTATCGGTCCACTTGCGGGTTTTAAGCTTGCCTTCCAGATAAACCTTGGAGCCTTTGCGCAGGTACTCGCCGGCAATCTCCGCCAGGCGCTGATAAATAACCACCCGGTGCCATTCGGTTTGCTCTTTCATTTCACCGGTGTTTTTGTCTTTCCAGCTCTCAGAGGTAGCCACGCTTAAGTTGGCAACGGCACCGCCTTGCGGCATATAACGTACCTCTGGGTCATTGCCCAGATTTCCGACCAAAATCACTTTATTTACACCACGTGCCATGAATTTATTCTCCTCGCTTGATCACGGGCTCTGACATTATTGTTGCCAGACCTTATCGCCTTTATGTTCAGAGTATACCATGGTATCAGGGCATTCAAGCTGGAAAAGTCCAATAAAAAAGAGGCTGTCTTATACAGCCTCTTAGTGTCATTACCTTGGCAAACTACCCGCGGCTAGTGCTGCTTTCTACGACGGGCATAAGCACCCATACCAAGTAAAGACAAGCCAAACAAGGCCAGTGTGCCAGGTTCCGGCACCGGACGAACATCAATGCGGGCTACTGTGTACAGGGTGCTGAGCTGATTTTCGCCAGTCCAAATTTTTACGGTTCCATCCCCTTGGTCTTCCACGAAGGTGCCAGGCCCTGCCATGTAGCCAAAAGACAGGGAATAGATGTAGTCACCAATGAGCAGAGGAATATTGACTTCCAGCACTTCCGTTTGCAGTACGTCATCACAGATAGTGATATTGCCACCTGGCCTTGGATCGTCGCAAGGCTCTTCGTTCAGAGTTTCGTTGAAATTCACATTGTTGATACCGGCGGTTGCAAACACCAGATCATTGGTTGGTGTTAGCAGTTCGAACATCGCTGCTACCTGAACAAAATTTAACCAGCCGCCTGAGGCCCAAAGGGTAAAGTTGGAATGATGAAATGCATCAATGACAAACCAGCCACCGTTGGTGGTAATAGATGCATAGCTGAACGGGTTGTGCTCTACTTCTAAAAAGCTGGTATCGCTGCCATTTGCCGGGTCACCCCAGGTGACTCTGAGTGGGTCACCTGTGATAGCATCGCTGCCAGAGTAGCTGATGCCACAAGGATCTACGCCAGGATTGCAGGTCCCACTGCCATTTACAAAGCCGCCGCCTACATTGAAATTAAACTCGGTAATCGGTGCTGCAAAAGTATGGGCTGACAACAAGCAGGCGGCACCTGCTAACAGTCCTAAGGTTGTTTTATGTTGTGTTTTCATCGTTGCCTTCCTTTGTCGATTGAGCAAAATATGCCCTGCAAGGAAGAAATTTGCATAGAAAATGCCAACTTTTTTTATAAAGCTAATTCAGTAGATTATAAAGTACATGACTCAGTGGTGAGGGTGAAATGTAAACAAACTCGACATTACTGCTGCTGCAGGGCTTGCAGCTGTTGATAGTCAAAACGACCGGCTTCTACTTTCAGGTAACAGCGCTGTTCCTGAAGCACCAGAGTTGCTTCAATCACCCCAGGTAAGTTGCTTAGCTGCTGCAGCAATGCTTTGGCTTCCTCATCGCCGTTGTGTGGTAGCTTGATGCTTAAACGTTCCGCTTTGGCAGTGATGGTCATGCCAAAAGTAAGACACATCCATAAAGTCGCCAGCAAGGCACTTAACACAAAGACTGCTGGCAGACCAAAGCGGCTGGCCACCAGCCCACCGACCAGACCACCCAGGAAAGCACCAAAAAACTGCGCGCTGGAATACAGCCCCATGGCCGTACCCTTTTGACCTGCTGGAGCCTGGCGCGACAGCAATGCTGGCAGGCTGGCCTCCAGGTAATTAAAGCCGGTAAAAAACAGCAGCAGCGCAGTTGCCAGCAGCGGCAACTGTGCCGGGCCCAGCCAGAACAGCAGAGCAGCACTTAGTAACAGCAATAACGCCAACCGAAAGAAAACAACTTCTTGCTGCCTGCGGACGCTAACAATGATCATCGGTACCATCAGCACAAAGGAAGCAAACAATACCGGCAAATAGAGTTGCCAATGCGTCTCACTGGCAAAATCCAGTGCCAACAGCTGCTGGGGTAAGGCAATAAAGAGCGCTGTGAGTAGAAAGTGCAGCAGCAAAATACCCAGATTCAACCGCAGTAGTTGCGGTGAACGCAACAGTTTGCCAAGCAAGGCAGGCACGGCCAGAGTTTCGCGCTGTGGCGCCTGATTGATGGCTTTGGGGGTACGCAGCACCAGCCCCATGGCAAGAACCGCCATAACAGCCGTAAACCAAAACACGCCACTTAAACCGGCACGGGCGGCGATCATCGGCCCCAGCACCATGGCAGCGGCAAAAGACAACCCTATGCTCATGCCGATAATGGCCATCACTTTGGGGCGTTGTTCTTCGCGGGTCAGATCGGCAGCCAGCGCCAGCACGGCACCGGCAATGGCCCCGGCCCCTTGCAGCACCCGGCCAAAGGTCACCATATAAACCGAGTCGGCCAGCGCAGCCACTACGGAGCCGAGCGCAAAGAGGCCAAGGCCAAGCAGCATCACCTGATGGCGGCCAATTTTATCCGACAACCAGCCCATTGGAATTTGCAGCAGCGCCTGGGTAAAACCATAGGCACCTATGGCCAAACCAATCCACAGTGGCGAGAAACCAGCCAGTTCGCTGCCATAAATGGCAAAAACAGGCAGCAGCATAAACAGGCCCAGCATCCGGCTGGAAAAAACCAGCGCCAGCGCTGTGGCCGCTTTCTTCTCGGCAGAAGTTAACTGATGCGATGTCGGTTGCATAAGCCTTTGAGTGGTAGTGACAGCAGCGCCGGAGTATACCACAGCCCCATTGTCAGATGCACCGCTCCTGCTGAGTGGAAAAGAGTTCATGTTCATTTAATCCAAGGTTGAAAACAAATTAGCGCACAACCTAAACCAGAGAAGGTTTTACAGCGTTCTGTCTGGATGGCAACTTTGCCGCAGTGCAAAGTTAGTGTATATTTGTACAGTTTTTATCATTAGCCAACCCGGCTGCCCGCTGCAGGTAACAGAACGCATGGATAAAATTTCAATTCGTGGAGCCCGTACCCACAACCTGAAGAACTTTTCGCTCGATATTCCGCGTGACAAGCTGATTGTGATCACCGGTTTGTCCGGCTCCGGCAAGTCGTCGCTGGCGTTCGATACCCTCTATGCTGAAGGGCAGCGCCGTTACGTCGAGTCGCTGTCGGCCTATGCCCGTCAGTTTCTGAGTATGATGGAAAAGCCGGATGTCGATCTGATTGAAGGCTTGTCACCGGCCATTTCGATTGAGCAAAAATCCACTTCGCACAATCCGCGCTCGACGGTCGGTACCATCACCGAAATTTACGATTACCTGCGGCTGTTGTTTGCCCGGGTAGGCGAGCCGCGCTGCCCGGAGCATGATTTGCCCCTGGCGGCCCAGACCATCAGCGAAATGGTGGATAAAGTGCTGGCGCTGCCGGAGGGCAGCAAAATGATGGTGCTGGCGCCTGTGGTACAAGACCGCAAGGGCGAGCACGTTAAGCTGCTGGAAAGCCTGGCGGCGCAGGGGTACATTCGGGCCCGCATTGATGGCGAAATCTGCGATTTAAGCGATCCGCCGACGCTGGAGCTGCACAAAAAGCACAGCATTGAGGTAGTGATCGACCGCATTAAAGTACGGGCCGATATCCAGCAGCGGCTGGCCGAATCGCTGGAAACGGCGCTGCAGCTGTCCGGTGGTGTAGTGCGGGTGGCCGATATGGACGACCCGGGTAAAGAAGAGCTGGTGTTCTCGGCCAACTTTGCCTGCCCTACCTGCGGCTACTCGATGACCGAGCTGGAGCCGCGGATGTTTTCCTTTAACAACCCGGCCGGTGCCTGCCCTAGTTGCGATGGTTTGGGGGTAAAGCAATTCTTCGATCCGGCCAAGGTGGTCAGCAATCCGGCGCTTAGTCTGGCTGGCGGGGCGATTCGCGGCTGGGATAAACGTAGTTTTTATTACCATCAGATGCTGCTGTCGGTGGCCGAACATTACGGCTTTTCGGTCGATACCCCTTTTGCTGATCTGACTAAGAAACAGCAACAGGCAGTGCTTTATGGCAGTGGCAGCACTGCGATTGATTTTAGTTACGTCAATGATCGCGGCGATGCGGTGCGCCGGCGCCATCCGTTTGAAGGCATTTTGCCCAATATGGAGCGACGCTACCGCGATACCGAGTCGAATTCGGTGCGCGATGAACTGGTGAAATACATGGCCAGCCAGCCCTGCCCCAGCTGCAACGGCAGCCGGTTGCGTGAAGAAGCGCGCCATGTTTTTATTGGCCAGACCAACCTGCCGATGGTGACCGAGCGCTCTATCGGCGATTGCCTCGATTTTTTCCAGCAGCTCAGCTTGACCGGCCAAAAAGCCAAAATTGCCGAAAAGGTGTTAAAAGAAATTCAGGATCGGCTGCGCTTTCTGGTCAATGTCGGTTTGAACTACCTGACTTTATCGCGTAGCGCCGAAACCCTGTCCGGCGGCGAAGCCCAGCGCATCCGGCTGGCCAGCCAGATTGGCGCGGGTTTGGTGGGTGTGATGTATGTGCTGGATGAACCTTCGATTGGCCTGCATCAGCGCGACAACGACCGCTTGCTAGGTACCCTGACGCACTTGCGCGACCTTGGCAATACCGTCATCGTGGTTGAACACGACGAAGATGCCATTCGCAGCGCCGATCATATTCTGGATATTGGCCCGGGTGCCGGCGTGCACGGCGGCCAGGTGGTGGCGCAGGGCACGCTGGACGACATTAAAGCCTGCGAACAATCGCTGACCGGTCAGTACCTCAGCAACAAGCGACGGATTGAAGTGCCGAAAGCGCGCACGCCGCTGACCGATAAGTGGCTGAAGGTGCTGGGTGCCAGCGGCAACAACCTGAAAAAGGTTGATTTGGCCATTCCCTTTGGCTTGCTGACCTGTGTTACCGGTGTGTCGGGCTCGGGCAAGTCCACCTTAATCAACGACACCCTGTACCGGGTGGCGCACAAGGTGCTGAACAAGGGCGAGGGCAGCGATGCAGCGCCACACCAAGCCATCGAAGGTCTGGAGCATTTTGATAAAGTGATCGACATCGATCAAAGCCCGATTGGCCGCACCCCGCGCTCCAATGCTGCCACCTACACCGGTATTTTCACCGGGGTGCGCGAGCTGTTTGCCGGTACTCAGGAAGCGCGTTCGCGCGGTTATCAGGTTGGGCGTTTCAGCTTTAACGTCAAAGGCGGGCGCTGCGAGGCCTGTCAGGGCGATGGCGTGATTAAGGTGGAAATGCACTTTTTACCCGATGTCTACGTGCCCTGCGATGTCTGTAAGGGCAAGCGCTACAACCGCGAAACGCTGGAAGTGAAATACAAAGGCAAGAGCATTCACGAAGTGCTGGATATGACGGTGGAAGATGCGCTGGAGTTCTTCCAGGCGATTCCGGCCATTAAGCGCAAGCTGCAAACCCTGATGGATGTCGGTCTTTCGTACATCAAGCTTGGCCAGTCGGCCACCACCTTATCCGGTGGTGAAGCCCAGCGGGTGAAATTAGCCCGTGAGCTTAGCAAGCGCGATACCGGCAAAACCCTGTACATTCTGGACGAGCCCACCACCGGCCTGCACTTTTACGATGTGCAGCAACTGCTGAACGTGCTGCACCGGCTGCGCGATCACGGCAATACCGTGGTGGTGATCGAGCACAACCTGGATGTGATCAAAACCGCCGACTGGATTGTCGACTTAGGCCCCGAAGGCGGCAGCGGTGGCGGCGAAATCCTGGTAGCCGGCACGCCGGAGCAGGTTGCCAAGTGCAAAAAGTCTTTTACCGGGCATTATCTGAAGCCGTTGTTGGGGTAGTGGGCATGAGATGTTGTAGAAACATTGCAAAAGTCCCATTTTGGGACTAAGATGGTGGCTATGCGGATCATTGCATTGTCGACACTAAAGTCATTTTGGGAGTTAAACCCCGAGTACATAGATGCAAAAGAGCCAGCTTTATCATGGTATCGCTTTGTGCAAAAAGCAAATTGGCATGCGCCGGCAGACGTAAAAAATGACTTTAGACATGCAAGTATTTTAAAAGATGGCAGGGTTGTGTTTAACATTGCCGGTAATAAATATCGGCTTGTGGTCTGGGTAAATTATCACTACCAAGTGGTGTATATACGCTTTATTGGAACTCATGCAGAGTACGATACGATAGATGTTCAACGTATTTAACAACGGGAGGTAGCAACATGGAGATAAAACCCATCAAAAATGATGCTGACTACCGTGCAGCATTGCAAGAGGTTGAGGCCTTGATGTTGGCAGCGCCGGATACAGCTGAAGGTGAGAAATTGGATGTGCTGGTCACCTTGATTGAGGCTTACGAAGCGAAACACTTTCCGATGGAATTACCCGATCCGGTAGAGGCCATTAAATTTGAAATGGAGCGCAAAGGCTTATCGGTAAAAGATCTTGAGCCTATGATAGGCAAGAGCAACCGGGTGTATGAAATTTTAAATTACAAACGCTCTCTGACGTTAAATATGATCTGGCGTTTACACGAGGGGCTGGGTATACCGGCTGAGTCACTCATTAAACCTTCGGCTAAGTTGCCGACTTAGCCGCTGAAATTAAGGGAGCCGTAGTCACAAAGCAAAATGCTTTTGACTGATCACCTGTATAATCTGTTGCCATCATCGCTATGTTATCATTGCAGCAATGTATCCCGCGCACTAAGGAAAGTAGATGAACCCATCACAGAGGAACAACAACGAGATACTAAAGCAGCGCCGCCTGGCGGTGCCGGTATGGCTAAAAATTGCTGGTTGGTTGGTACTGGGCTTTTATGGTGTCGTTTTTCTGTTTGCCACGATTTATTTGCTGGGCGGTGATGCGTCTACTTCCTTTACTTTCTCGGAGTATACGCTGCAACATCCATTCAGGGTGCTTGCAATGCTGTGGGGCGGGTTTGCTTTGATGGCCATATGCTTTTATGGATTGCTGCGCGGGTACTATGCCGGTCTGTTCAGTTGCCTGGTGCTGAGCTATCTGGGGTTGGCGGATGCGGTCTATAGTTTTGCAACCACAGGTAACTTGGACTTAACCCTACTGATTAGCCTAATTGTGCTTACCCAGCTGCATAAGGTTTGGCGGCGCTGGCGTTTGTTTGCGCAAAGTGAAGCTCTGCTGACTCCCACTAATCGGTAATCTTTTCTATCAAACCACACAACCGCTCGATTTTCTCATTGCTCAGTTGCCGGTAGTCAAAATACGGGCAAACCAGCAAGCGCTGCTGTTTATCCATGGCAAACTCGTGATCCAGCCAGTCGAGTTGGGCGTCAAGGCCGCCAGCCAGCAGCACTTTAGCGTGGGTGCGGCCGGCGATGATATGCAGGGTGTTACTGGTCGGCTGCAGCTGCGGCGCGCTAAACAGCAGTGCTGTGCTGCTGCCTGCTTGCAGCAGGTGCTGGTCACGATAGCTTTGCCAGCTGGTACTGGCTTGTTTCAGAGGCTGCAGGGCTTCTGGCAATGCTTGCACCAGTTTGGCGTACACATTAAACAGCTTACGCCAGCCATTGCCGCAAGCCTGATTGATGCTGTCGATTTCGCCGCGGCACAGTGGCTGTACCCCGTTTAACTGCGCATACTCCTGCATCGGTGGCCGTTTTGCCACATAAACCCGCAGCATGGCATTGGCATCGCCCAGCCCACAGCCATGCTTCATGCCGGCCGCTCCTGCAGTTCAAAGCCAGACTCAAAATGCCGGGCCTCGCCAATGGTTGGGTCGTTGAAGCTAAGCTGTTTGGCCAACAGCTGCAACGGCTGACTGAAATTGGGGGCCTGCTTGGGCAACAGTTCGGGGTAATAGCGATCGTACAAAATTGGCACGCCCAGGCTGAGCATATGCAGCCGCAGTTGATGGGTTTTGCCGGTATGGGGCTGCAATTGAAAGAGCCCCAACTCCCCGCTGCGTTCAGTCAGCTCGATGGTAGAGCGGGCATTGGGCTCGCCTGCGGCAATGCGGTTGATAAAGCCTGGCTTGGCTTTCTCAATGCGGTTGTCTATCTGCCAGCGCTGTGGCAAGGCCGCTTGCTGCAGCTGTGGTGTCAGCCGGGCTACCGCCTGATACTGCTTCTGAATGCTGCCTGTGACAAACAACTGGTAGTAGCCGGGGCGGCTTTTTGGGTTTAACGAAAACAGCACCAGGCCGGCGGTGTCGCGATCCAGCCGGTGCACTGGGACCAGATCGACCAGGCCGGTATCACGCTTTAGCCGGGCCAGCAGGCATTCATTGACGTAATCGCCACCCGGCGTTACTGGCAAAAAGTGCGGCTTGTCGGCAATCAGGATATGCTCATCCTGATACAGGATACGATGGGCAAAGGGGATCACCGGCTCGGCCGTCACTTCGCGGTAATAACAGACCCGCCGGCTGGGTAAAAATGGTGTCTTCTCGCTGATAAGCTCCCCATGATGCCAGTGCACCTTGCCCGCTGCCATGCGCTCACGCCAGATGGCTTCACCTATGTTGGGAAAGCGCTGACACAAAAACTCAAATACGGTAGGACAGCCATTGCTGGTGGGTGGTAAGGTAATTTCAGAGGCAGTTTTGGCAATCGACACGGCAAGTTCCCAGTTATACAGCATGAGTGTACCACAAAGCCGCACTCGCTGTGGTCTGTTGGATACTGAGCTATGAAAATGATTGTATTTCGCATTTAAGCTGGCAATAATCCATTTTTGCATGCAGGAGTTCACGATGCGTATTCAACGCCACAATCCAAGTCAGCGCTGGTCCGATGCCACCGTATTTAACGGCATCGCCCACTTTGTTGAAGTACCGGAGGATACCAGCGCCGATATGGCGGGTCAGGCCCGGCAGATTTTCCAGCTGGCAGAGCAAACCCTGGCGGCCCTTGGCAGCGATCACAGCAAGTTACTCAGTGCCACTATTTTCATTACCGATAGCAGTCAGGTCGATGCTTTTAACCAGTGCTGGGATGCCTGGCTGCCGGCAGGCTGTGCACCATCACGCGCCTGCATCAAGGTAGAACTGCTGGATCCAGCCATGCTGGTTGAAATTGCCTTTGTGGCAGCTTGTCCGGAATAAAGGAGCTTAGAATGAACAAAATCATCATCTTGCTGGCTGCTGCCAGCTGTTTAGTAAGCGTTGCACAGGCTGATCCGGTGCAGTTTGGCGGCGAAGTGCAGCAGGAAAAATTAGTTGCTTTAAGCAGTATCCTGGCTGCCCCGGAACACTATTTGGATCAGGAAGTGACAGTGCAGGGCACCATCGCTGCAGTCTGTGAGAAAATGCATTGCTGGATGCGCTTTGAAACGACAGAGCATCAACCGGCGTTTCGTATCAAGGTGCGGGATGGTGACATGGTGTTTCCGGTAAGCGCCAAAGGCAAAACTGCTTATGCAACCGGCATTTTGCAGCCCTGGCCAGGTGCTGACAGTGCACGGTATCAATTGGTGCCGATAGCCGTCTTGATTGAAACTGCTGAGTAAAATACTGCCGACAACAAAAAGGGCACTCAGGGTGCCCTTTGCAAGATCATAAACTATGGTTTAGAACTGGCCAGTAACGCCCAGGTGCCAAATGTTCAGACCTGATTCGTCACGGTTGCTGCCGTAGCCAGCTGCCAGTGCCCAATTCTGGTTGAAGAAGTGCTTAGCTTTGAAGCCGTAGCTTTTGCTGCGATTGTAAGTAACTGCAACTGAAGTCATACGGGTGAAGTAGAAACCTACTTCTGCTTCCCACTCATTGCGCTCGCCGTCAAAGCGCTCAAATTCAGCGCCCACAGTGATAAAACGATCATCACCCAGAGCAGCGAAGTACTTGCTGCTGATGCTCTGGTAGTCGAAGTCATCATCGGTGCTTACGGTAAAGCCGATGTAGTCGTTGCCTTCCAGCTGCACATTGTAGCTGGCAGAGAACAGGTAAGAAGTGCTTTCGCTGCGTGGGCGAATGGCTTCAGCGCGAACGATGAAGTCATTTGAAAACAGGTAGCCCAGGCCCAGTGTATTGGTATGGAAATCGCTGTTGCGCAGGTGAGCTGCAGAAACTACAACACCTGAATCGGTAAAATATTCGCCACCCAGACCATACAGGTTGGTGCTATCGGCGCGGCTATAACCAGCCTGGATGTTGGAAGTTTTGTTGATGTACTCAAACTGATCCAGCGGACCAAGTACAGTTTTGCTGTCCAGGAAGTAGGTGGCTTCCAATGCGCGTACATTGGCAGAGTTACCGCCTTGACGGATATGATCCCACTCCAGAGAAGAGATCAGTTGGTAATCATTGGCGATGGCAGAAGCGGATGCTGCAACTGCAACGAATGGAAGTGCATATTTTAACATCATAGTGTTATGTCCTTGTCCTGTTGGTGTCACGGCGGCGGATTCTAGGGGGGCAATGATGTAATGTAAAGTCATACCAGTGTCATAAATTGTTTTTTGGGTGTTAACTGTTGGATTGTTATGCAAATTGATTAAAAGTAAATCAGTCTGGAGCCGTTGCCTGACGAGGTAGCTGTGGCTGCTAGCGGAGTCTGTCTGGTGGGTAACAACTGAGCGTTGGGGATGAGGCCAGGCAGCTTTTGCTGCCTGCCCGAGGAGATATTAGCTGTCTTTTTGCAGCAGATAATCTACCAGTTGCTCCAGCTCGGAGGCGAAGTTACGGCCATCCAGATTGGAGTTATTTATTTTGTATTTGCCGTTAATGACAAAGGTAGGGACACCGGTCAGCACGCGTGAACGGGACATTTCATTTTGTTCGTTGCGCATCACAGTGGCGCCCATACGCACGGCAAAGCTGTTGATGCGGCTATCGTACTCGTCTGCTGCAATGCCAACACCCAGGGCGATGGTACGGACATCATTGTCGTTACGTATTTGCTGGCGCTGACGGTGGATATGGTTGAAGACAGCTGTTGAGAAAGCATTACCTCTGTCCAGTGCATCGGCGACGATATAGGCTCGGGCCAGCGTATTTTGCACTTCCGGTGAGGCGCCCCGCACAAAATCCACATGGACTTTTTTAAACTGAGTGCCTTCTGGCAGGTTATCACTTAGCTGCTGTACAACCGGTTCGATACTGGCACAGCCGCCGCAGAAAAAGGAGAAGTACTCTTTTAACTCTGGCTTGTCGGTGCCTTGCTCTGCTATTACCTCGTAGTGCTTGCCTTCAACAAAGGTCTGGGCGTAAGCCGGGGCTGCCAGCAAGACCGTGGCTACCAATAAAGCAAACAACGTTTTCATCATGGAAGTTCCTTTCATAAAGTACAACAATCTGATTGGGCTAGCCTAGCAAAAAAGCCTCGTTTTGCCCATGGCTGGCCTATTAAAAACCGGCCTGCAGCGATAACGGGGGCTGGCGCAGCTGAAACAATTGTTCTTTTAACACCAAAGCCTGCTGCTCCCAGTATTTGTCTGTCGCAAACCATGGAAAGTTCATTGCAAAAGCCGGATCATCCCAACGTCGTGCCAGCCAGGCCATGTAATGAATTATACGCATGGCACGCAAGGGTTCGATCAGTTTCAGCTCCGCCGGGTTAAAATCGCAATATTGTTGGTACTCCTCCAACATGATGTCCAGATACAGCAACTGGTCGGCACGCTCACCCGACAGCATCATCCACAGATCCTGAATCGCCGGACCCATACGGCAGTCATCCAGATCGACAAAAAAGGGCCCTTGTTGATCAATGAATAAATTACCGGCATGACAGTCCCCATGCACCCGAATTAACTGCCTGGGTTGATACAAGGCAGTTGCTTCGGTGATAACCTGGTCCAATACGGTAAAAAATGCATTGTGCATATGCGCTGGGATGTGCGGGCACTGCTGCAGCACCTGCCGGCTTTGCAGCAAGTGGCTATCGGTACTGAAGCTTGGGCGCTGTTGAAACACCTTGCTTTGTCCCACCTGGTGCAGACGCCCTAAAAATCGACCTAGTTGGGCCAATTGTTCTTCGTTGTCCGTTTCCAGGGTGCGCCCCCCTCTGCTGGGAAACAGCGCAAAATAGCCACCGGTATAAGGCAATACGGATTGACCGGCCAGCTTTATGGGGGCGACCACCGGCACATCGGCGGCCAATAGCTCGTAGGTAAAGTCGTGTTCCTCCTGCAACTGGGCATGGCTCCAGCGTTGCGGGCGGTAGAATTTGACGACCCAGCGCTGGATCTCTGGCTGCTCTGGCAATTCGCCGATAAATTGATAGACCCGGTTCTCATAGCTATTGAGAGGGGTTAAGCCAGAATGAATGACAAAGCCGATATGCTCCAGTGCATCCAGTACGGCATCAGGTGTTAAATCGGCAAAACAAAAAGCGGACATGGGGCTCCTATAGTCGCTGCAGGCAAGAACATGCAGCGACTATAGCATGACTTAGCGTCTGGAGAAGAAGCGGTTGGTTTGTGAGACTTCGATATCTGGCTGCCCTTCAATGGTGACCGTAAAGGTGATGTCACTAATGGGTTGCTCCAGCTCCCAGGGATCGGCAGCCAGACTGATTGGCAGGCTGGCAGTCTCACCGCCGGCTACGGTTAGCTCGGTAGGGCCTATCCAACGAACATCAGCCAGCCCCGACATTGAAAACACAAAGGTTTGCGCTTGTTGTGACTTATTAATGATACGTAGCGTATAGGTATTTTCCACCCAACCCTCACTGGTATCACGGTACAAGGCTCCGCGGTCTCGCAGAATATCAAACTCCAGCGGCTGCCGGCTGTATAAGGTATAAACAAAGGCCAGACAAACGATCACCAGTACTGTGAAATAGCCCAGCAGCTTAGGCCTTAGCACATGGGCACCTTTGCCTTGCAGCCGGTTTTCCGTAGTGTAGCTAATTAAGCCTTTTGGATAGCCCATTTTGCTCATGGTATCGTCGCAGGCATCAATGCAGGCACCACAGTTGATGCACTCGTACTGCAGGCCATTGCGGATATCGATGCCGGTCGGACAGACATGCACGCACAGGTTGCAGTCGATGCAATCTCCCAGACCTTTGGCTTTGTAATCGGTATCTTTACGGCTACGTGGGCCACGGGTTTCCCCCCGACGCTCATCGTAAGCCACCGTGAAAGTATCTTTATCGAACATTGCCGATTGAAAGCGGGCGTACGGACACATATGAGTACACATAATCTCACGCATCCAGCCGGCATTGCCATAGGTGCAGAAGGTGAAAAACAACACCGAGAGCGTGGCCCAGAAACCGGCCTGTAGAGTGAAAAAGTTCAGAAAGAGTTGGTCCACCGGGGTAAAGTAGCCCACAAAAATCAAGGCTGTTAACAAGGCAAAGGCTACCCAACAGAGGTGGGTAAGAAACTTTTTACCGAATTTACTGATACTCCATGGCTGCTGGTCCAGCTTCATGCGTTGGTTACGACTGCCCTGAATCTTTTCTTCAAACCACATAAAGATAAAAGTCCAGACCGATTGTGGGCACAAATAACCACACCAAACCCGGCCATAAAACGTGGTAACAAAGAATAAGGCATAGGCCGCTATAATAAAGAGCCAGGCCAGAATGGTGAAATCCTGTGGCCAGAGCGTCAGGGCAAAGATACTGAATTTTTGTTCAGCGATATTCAGCAAAATGGCTTGCTCACCGTTGTACCGCAGCCAGGGTAGCAGCATAAACAGGCCCATAAAAAAGAAGCCCATGTAACGCCGTATAGCCTGATGCATGCCCTTCATGGCCCTGACATAAATGCGATCACGCGATGGGTAACGGCCTGGTGGTGTTTGCTCTGGCTTATGCAGCTTTACGTCTACCGGAATATTTTTCACATCAATCTTATTGGTCACGGTTACCTCTGCCCTGGCATGCATCAGCAGACAACGATTCTGCTGACTGCAGTATACCATTTCTTTGGATGGTGTTCAGGAACAGTGCTTTTACTTTGGTCGGATGCAGACAAATGTTCCGGCAATCAGGTATGATCAAGCTATCTGTACTCAGGAAAAGCTTTGCCATGAAAAAGCTACTGTTCATTTTGCTGGTCATTCTGTTGCTGGCGACCTTTTCTGATCATCCCAGAGTGAGTCCCTATAAAGAATGGCTGTTTCAGCAGTTTTATCAAATGGCCGGATTGACCAGCCGCTCTGGTGAAGCTCAGGCCTTACGCAACATTGACCGACTCTTTGCTGAGTTAGGGCAAGAGCTGGGTGAAGGCCAGCGGGCACAATTGCAACGGGCAGCATCGTCGAAACAGGAGCTGCTGTTATTCCGGCAGCGGTATTGCATCGATGGTGACTTTAATCCGTTGCTGTTTGGCGAACCACTGCGCAAAGCCTGTGGCATTATCGACAGTCAGTATGACATCCTGATGCGACACTGAGCTTGCGGTATATCAATAAAATTACTTTAGGAGATACTGATGCGTGTTTGTGGGGTAGATATTAAAAGCAATGAAGCCATTATTTGTCTGATGACGCTGGAGCAGGGATTATTTCAATTGCCGGATTGCCGCCAGCAGCGTTTTGCCCTCTTGCAGGATAAGGACGCCGAGTCTGTTCGCAAGTTTCAGTTTACACTGCAAAAATTTTTGCAGGACTATAAAGTAAGTCAGTTAGTTATTCGGGAGCGGCCGCAAAAAGGCAAATTTGCCGGTGGTGCTGTGGGCTTTAAGATTGAAACGGCCTTGCAACTGTTGCCGGATATTAACGTAGAGCTGCTATCTGGTCAGCAGATTAAAGACCAGCTCAGTCGTAACCCGCTGCTCATCGATTTTAAAGCCACGGGCTTAAAAGGCTTTCAGCAAACCGCTTTCGAAACTGCTTATGCCTGGTTGCATCGTAAAGAATAAAGCGGGACCTTAGCTGGAGCCTGTTTTATCCGAGGGGGTAACGGGCTCTATCACCAGATCGGGTCTTGGGCTGGCTTGCTGAATTGCCTGCAACACCAAATGCCGGATAATTTTAGACTTTGCTTCACCTGTTAACTCACTAAGCTGATTCAGGGCCTCAATCGCTTCCTGGCTCAGAGTAAAAGTGGCATGGCGCATAGGCTTACGTGGGCCTGGCTCTCCGTCAGGCTGCAGTTGGCGCAGGTTTACGACCTTAGGCAAACCCATGGCATAATTGTTGGCATCATCAATAAACGCATCTACATCGACGGATTTTCGTTCAGACGGCGTAGACTTTTTTTTCAGATCCTGCAGACCCATCTTCTTGTATCGCCTTCATCGACAGCAGTTCAGTAATAATATCCCGGATTTCTACAGCGGCTTTGCCATCCGGATCGATGTCCATCACCGATAAGCCTTTCTCTTCGCTGTCATCATAGATGTTACGGCTGTAGGTAATGGCTTCAAGGACTCGTAAGTTGAATGACTTACAGACTTCCTTGGCATCCAGAATACGGTTCGCCTGGTTCGGCAGGGATGGGCACTGTGTCATCACGCAGCCGACAATCATATCAGGATTGACCACATTGCTGGCGCTGACCAGATCTTCTAAATGCTCCAGTGTTTTCAGATCCCGTCGCTTGGGACGCAGAGGCAATAACACATGGCTGGCAACCACCATGGCCGAGCGCAGGGCAACACTGTCCTGGCCACCGCAGTCTACCACTACCACATCGTAATGCATTTCCAGGCTTTTCAGCTCGTACCGGATTTTGCCGTACATTTGTACGCAGTTAATCCAGGGCAGGTCTGGGTTCAGATGCCTTTCCTGTACCCAATCCGAGGTCGTTCGCTGTGGATCACAGTCGACCAGCATTACATTGGCTTGTTTTTCCCGGGTAAAATACACCGCGATGTTCTGTGCCAGACAACTTTTACCGCTGCCACCTTTTTCTCCACCGACTAACAGAATCATCTGTCTATCCTCATTTGCTGCTTTCAGTGAAATGTTCCTGCGGAACCTACTAAAAAGTATAGGCTGGAACTTTAGAGTATGCGAATAATCAGCGCTGGAAATGAGCGGCGAAACACGCAAAGCTATTGGCAGCGAACTTCAGGTAATTTATCTGTGTATCCGATGTAACAATCGAACAAAAAATATGCGCTAAAGATTTCCAGTTTCAGCAAAAAACAAGTATCCTACTTAGCTCAGTTGGTAGAAAGGCGGGTACGCAATGGCAAATTACAGCGAAGTGAAAGCAGTGTGTGAGCGGTTGCAAAGGGAAGGGCGGCCTATTACGTTGGATATTCTGGCGAAACAGATTGATGGCAGTCGCTCCAGCATTGTGGTGCATTTTGACCACTGGTGTACAGAGTATCAGTACGATCCAGTGCAGGCTGCAGCCCTTGATGCTTCGACAGCAACCACCCGTGGCATCGCTTCGTTAACAGCACTGACTGAGAAAATGCCTGGTTCATTAAGTAAAATGCTGAAATTCAGTAAAAATAAAAAAGCCAATCAGGAAAAAGATGCCGGGCAAGCCGAACAAGCTCCGCCGGCAGAGGTGATGGAGGAGGCCGCTGATTTGGGTACTGAACCTGAGCAGACGCTGACTCAGCCGATGGAGCAGGCCAAAGAGCAGCCAACCGATGCAAAGGAAGCATCTGCAGAACCCGTTGAACAACCAGATCAAGAGCCGGCAGTTGCTGCGAAAACGTCTGCAACCGTTCATGGTGTGCCCAAGGCACAGACTTCCCAACCATCAGCTGCTGTGACAGCGGCTTCTTTAACTGAGCACGATGACATGATTGAGCAATTGGAACTTCAGATTGAACAACTCGAACTGCAGCAGCAAGATATGCAGCAGGAAATTGACCAACTGCGTGAACGTTCGAAAGAGTTGACGGAAGACAGCCAGGATTTGCATCAGCAATTTACCGATGCGCAGCAACTGGCGATTGAACGCCAAAAAGCACTGAATGAATTGCAGCAACAATTAGTGGCTCAGCAGGCAGAGTTGAATCGCTTGAAAGATCAGTTGCTTGAAGTTGAGCAACAGCGGGATGAAGCTGTGCAGGCGAAACGGCAGGGGGATGAGCAATACGAACTGTTGGCGCAAAAATTGGACGCGTTGCAACTGGCCAATGCTGAGTTGCAAGCCGGTGCCAGCTCGAAGCATTCTGAGCATATCAATAAGCTGGAACAAAGCCTGGAGCAAACTCAGCAAGAGCTGAATCTGCAAAAGCAGCAGTTGCCGATCCTTGAGCAGCAATTAAAAAAAGCCGAAGAGTCCCGGACTGCTGTGCAGCACAAGTTGGATGAAGAGCAGCAAGCTTACCGGGCTATGGAAACCAAATTGAGCGATTCTCAGCAGCATGCTGCTGAGCTGAGCGAGCAGTTAAAGCAGCTGGCAGCTGAGCGCGACCAGGCGCTGCAACAACTGAGTGACGTTAAAGAGAGTAAAGAAGAGCAGGAGCAACGCTTAAAAGAGCAAGCCGAAGAGTTGGAGCAATTGGCCTCGAAGCTGCCGGAGATGCGTTCTGAGCATGAGTTCAGTGAGCAAGAACAGGAATTAAAGCGGCTGCGGTCACGCTTGCAAGTGATGGAAAGCAAGATTGCTCACCTGCAAAATACCAATTCCATGCTAAAAGAGCAAAGTGAAGTTACTACCGGCCATCAAACCCGGCAGCGGGAAACCATTAAATTGCAACGCGAAGAGAACAAGCAACTGCGTGAAGCCCAGCAGCAGTATCTGCAGGAGAAGGAGCAGTTGCAGCAACGTTGTCTTAAGCTGGAAGAGCAATTGAACTTTGTAAAGAGTAACTCCACCTCTACCATTGAACGTCTGACACTGTCTAACCAGCAAGCTCAGCAAAAGATCGTGGTACTGGAGCAGAAACTAAGTAAAGCAGCGACCCCTTCTTAAGGGGCGCTGCCGGTTCGTGAAGTGGAGGAGCTTAGCGAAAACGCCGGCGTCGCAGCAACAAACCCAATAACAGCAGACCAGACCAGATAGACAATGAGCTGGCACTGTCAGAATCAGGTTGCTGAGGCTGTTGACCAATCAGGGTATTGGCGACGGGGCTTAAGCCGGCAGCTGTATTTGAACGTGGATCCACCACCACCACACTTTCAATCATCACCAGGTGTTCAGCTGTAACCGCTTTGTTGGCGGCAGCATCGGCGTTGCTGTAATTACGCAAAGGCATGCTGTCGGCAGCACCACCAAGATTATAGCGTGGCAGAGCAGCAATACGTTCCAGCACTTCCATGCCATGCTCTGATACCTGACCAAACACAGTAAAGCCACCATTTTGCGTATCCAGTTGTGGGCCGCCAGCATGGTTGTCTTTCAGATTAAAAAACCACTGATTGGTGGCACTGTTGGCATTTCCGGATACCTTGGCCATGGCAATGGTACCGCGACGGTTGGACAGTTTGGGTTCATTCTGTACGGCTGGTTTGGCCGGGATAACTTTTAATGGCATGGCACCGCTGTATGTAAAACCACCGCCCTGCACTACAAAATCCGGCACCATCCGGTGGATAACACTGTTGTGGTAGCTTTCATCTTCTACGTACTTTAAAAAGTTTTCTACCGTTTTTGGCGTGACATCATCAAACAGATTTACTTCAAAGGTGCCTACCGATGTGCGAAACTCAACGATGGTAGCCTGTATTGAAAAGCACAAACCAGCACATACCAGGCCAGTGGCCATGAGCCGAGAAAGGGGTTTTTTCATGGTTATTTCCGCATGCTATGAATAGAGCAACAGCATACTTCACCAGAGGTGACAGCAACCAGTCTGGGTAACACTTAGTAACCAAAGGCTACCAAAAGCAACAGCTGTGATTGGGCTACAGCATCACAGCCAGCAGCAAAGCCAATAACAGCAGGTCCTCGGTGAGTCGGGATAACAGGTGTCGGATCAGCCGCATAGTCACTCCGCAATGGCGAAATGGAATTGTACAAAATCGAAACGACTTTGCCTAATGACCAATGGATGACAGTTGTGGCTGTTGCTGGTGATCCAAGGGTATGCAAAGGTCGGCCAGCCAAGGCAACTGCTGCCAACTGACACGGGTTAAGCGCTCAAAACTCAGCATAAAGTACTCAAGCTGCTGCTTCGTCATGCCTTGACCATGTTGTTGCCACAGTTGCTGCTCTTGTTTGGCCCGCCAGCGACAGACCGACTCCCAATCCGGTGCCTGCAGCCAGATCAGCGGCCTTAGTAACTGCCAATACTGCTGATAAGCGCCGGCCAATTGCTGGTTGATAAAGTGTCGCCATTGACCGGTCGGATCAGCGTTGGCCTCCAGGCTGTTCTGTGGCTGTTCAAGCTCTTGCGCACTCTGTGGGCTAAGTCCCAGACACCAGCCTTCGACGATCAGCAGTTGCAGCTGTTGCAGCGGCCGGTCAGCGACTGGCTCATCCAGAGCTTTATCAAAACAAGGCAGCTGCACCGGCTTTGCTGCGAGTACCTTGTTGGCATCGGCAATGGCTCTGTCAATGGCGTGGGTGCCTGGTACACCCCGCTGGGCCAATAGAGGATGCACCTGCTCTGCCAGTTGTTGGCGCAATGCTTTGCTCAGGTAATAATCATCCAGCGATACAGTAGCCGTAGTTAGGTCCAAAGCCGTAAGCTGCTCGGTGAGCAGGCGGGCCAAGGTGCTCTTGCCACTGCCCTGAGCACCACTAATGCCCACTACGGCTGGTTTGGGCAAGGCAAGCAAATGGCTGCAGAGCTGAGCCAGCAGCTGCTGATAAGCCGGGCTGGTATCACTTCGCTGCATGGTCAGGGTCTTCGTTATCGCTGTTTGCCGGCTCCAGCCAGCGGTACAGGGTTCGGCGGGTAATGCCAAGCAGCTGGGCGGCCTTTTGTTTGTTACCAGCGGTATGCTGCAGCACCTGCTGTACATAGTTGCGCTGCAATTGCTGCAAGCTGGGCCAACTGGTGTTGCTTTGGTGAGGCTGATTGGTCTCTGGTTGATAATTGCAGATACGGCCGGGCAAATCTGCCGGCTGAATCTCTGTGCTATCGGCGAAGGTAAAAGCGCGCTCAATGGCGTTTTGCAATTCCCGCACATTGCCGGGGAAAGGATAGCGGTACAGACAATCGAGTGTTTCCGGACTGATGCCCTGCACATTTTTGGGTTGCTGTTGCTTTAGCTTTTGTAAAAAGACATCGGCCAGCAGCTCCAGATCATCGGCCCGCTCACGCAGCGGTGGTACCTGCAGACTGAAGGTTTCCAGCCGGTAAAATAAGTCGGCACGAAAGCTGCCCGCCTCGACTTTTTGCTCCAGATCCTGGTGGGTAGCGGCCAGAATACGTACATCAATGCTGTATTCCTGATCACTGCCCACCGGGCGGATTTTTCCTTCCTGCAAGACCCGCAGTAGCTTGGCTTGCAGCAGCAGGGGCATTTCAGCGATTTCATCCAGCAACAGGGTGCCGCCATCAGCTTCTTTAAACAGGCCCTGGCGGGCATTACGGGCACCGGTAAAAGCACCGACAGCATGGCCGAAAAACTCGCTTTCCATCAGTTCGGCTGGGATGCCGGCGCAGTTGACGGCGATAAATGGCTGCTCGCTACGGGCACTTTGCCGGTGAATGGCCTGAGCGACCAGCTCCTTACCACTGCCACTTTCTCCCAGAATCAGCACGGCGCCCTGGGCCGGTGCCACCTGGGCAATGTGCTGGTACAGCCGGCGCATGGCACGACTTTTCCCAATCATCCCGGTGATGCCATCAGGGCTCTCCTGTTGCTGTTGCCGCAGCTGCCTGACCTCGCGTTGCAGCGCCTGGTGGGCCAGCAAGCGTTGTACGGACAATGTCAGATGATCCAGATCCAGCGGTTTGGTCAGAAAGTCATCAGCGCCTTGTTTTAAGGCTGCAACGGCCTGACGCACGGTACCAAAGGCTGTGATCAGCAACAGTGCCGGTGGATTGCTGAGTTGCTTGATGCGGCTTAGTAATTCCAGGCCACTGATACCGGGCAGGCGAATATCGCTGATCACCAGTGCAAAAGAGTGCTCTGCCAGCACAGCGAGCAAATCCTCTGCCTGGGCAAAGGCAGTTACCTGATAGCCCTGGCCGGTCAGTTCTTCCTGCAATAACTCCAGCAGAGCCGGATCATCTTCCACAATCGCCAGCTGGTGGGGTGAGAATGTCATGGCTGTGGCTCCTTCATGGTAGCGAATGGCAGGGTCAGGCTTAGGCGGCAACCTGTTACCTCTTGGTTTGGTTGCGTTTTGTTGGATAGTTGCACACTGCCCTGATGTTCCTGCAGAATTTGCTGCACGATAGCCAGGCCAAGGCCGGTGCCCTGGCCTTGCGGTTTCGTGGAGACAAAAGGTTGCATCACATCAGCTGCTGCCTGGCCTGTCGGCAGGCCGGGCCCGTCGTCTTCAATCAAAATAGTTAAGGAATGCGGATCGCTAATCACCTGAATAAGCACCTCGGAGCGGGCGGCCTGCACCGCATTGCGCAGGCCATTGACCAGTGCCAGCTCTAAGCGAGCCGGATCCAGCGTTAGCACCAGTGCCGGGCAGGGAGTCAGCAGCCGGGGCTCGGCATCACCAGGTTGCAGTTCAAAGCTGATACTGGTGAGTGCCTGCTGGAGCAACTCCGGCAAAGAGATCGTCTGCCAGCTGGCAACCGGGGTATGGGCAAAAGCTTGCAGCTGTTTCACCATCCGGCTTAGACGCTGCACCTGGCCACGAATGGCCTCCAGTTGTCGCTGGCTGTCTTCGTCCTGTTGCAGGCGCAGCAACCGCTGTGCCCGGCCATCAATGACGCTGAGCGGTGCGCCAAGCTCATGCGCAACCCCACTGACCACCTGGCCAATAGCCGCCATGGTTTCCTGCTTCTTCAGCTGTTGTTGCATTCGTTGCTGCTCTGCTTGTTGGCTTTGCAGTTGCGATTGCGCTACTGCCATATCATCCAGCATTTGATTAAGACCAGCAGCGACTTCTGCCAGCTCAGCCGGGCCCTCCAGTGAAGCGCGGTGCTTGCTATTGCCGGCGGCGACCTTACGCATGCTGTCCACCAACTGATGCACCGGCTGACCAATGGCGCGTTGATGACCGCGCCACATAATCAGCAGGCTAAGAAGTGCCAGTGCGACCCAGCTCATCCAGGCCAGGGTCGACATCCGGTCCAGGCTTTGCTCGAAGTCACTGCCTTTACGGCTGATTTGCAGCAAGCCGTGGATCTGACCGCTGCGATCAATCACCGGTAAAAAATGCGAAAACAACGATTGGCCTGAGACCGAATGGTAACCATCCTGCTGCAGACCGGTTCGCACCACCTCCGAAGCCAGCTCGCTGTCGGACAGGTCCCGCTCAGTGACTCCGGTGGCGGCGACCAGTCGACCATCGGTGTTGTAAACCGATGCGCCATACACCCGGCCTATGGTAAACACCGACTCCAGATGAGCATTGATGGCTACCAGATCTTGCTGCAGCAGCGCATCGCTAATGGGTACACGGATAGCACGGCCAATCAGCTCCAAATCAGTGCGCATGCTATTGCTGACTAACTCACTGGTTAAAGCCAGGCCAAAACGAATCGCCAGCCCGACCAGCAACAGCATCGGCAGTACCACAAACAGCAATAAGCGTCGCTGCAAACTGGCTTGTGGCCAGCGTCGTAGATTGGATAAAAATGTCACATTGCCCCCTATTGTGTGTCACTAGTATACACAATTTAATTGGGGTTGCTATGACATCAAACGGAGATGTTGTTTATTGTTGTTTAATATCAGTTGCTTATTGTTTTTCTGTCGGGTTGGCACGCCTCTGGCAACAGTCTTTGCGAACTCAAACCAAAGGAGTACCATTATGAAGAAAACTGCCCTTGCCCTTTGTCTGGCCGCTTTTTCTGCCTCTGTCACCCTGAGTGTTGCACAGGCCGATCCGGCTGCAATGCAGCCACAACAGCAGCAACAGGTTGAAATCACCGAAGCCAAGCTGCTGCAGTTCACCATGGCGATGGATGCGATTGGCGAAATTGGTGCCAAGTACGAAGCGGAATTTCAGAGCGCTGAAAGTGCGGAACAAGCCCAGCAAATTCAGCAACAGGCTCAAAATGAAATGGTCGAAGCAGTGGAATCTGCCGGCTTGACCGCCGCAGAATACAATGCCATTGCGCAACAAGCTCAGCAAGACGATGAGCTGAGAGAGCGCATCCTAAGCATGTCGCGCGCTGACTCCTAAGCTTCGGCTGCAGCCAGAGCTTGGCTGGATTGCTCATACCAGACCCTGTCACGCCGACAGGGTTTTTTTATGACTGACTGAGCTCAGCTGGTACTTCTTTGGCAAAGCCGCTAGGCTAACAGCATGATTATGCATGGAATACAGTCTTTATGCTGAGCAACATAGCCAAACCCTTTGTTCGTCTGACCGAGCGTTATCTGCCGGATCCCTTCGTGCTGGTGCTGCTTTTGACGCTGTTGGTGTTTGCGGCCGCCATGCTGTTTCAGCAACAGGCACCGCTAACTGTTCTGCGGTATTGGGGGGATGGCTTTTGGGGCTTGCTGAACTTTGCCATGCAGATGATGCTGGTGTTGGTCACCGGTTTTTTACTGGCGACCACCCCTTTGGTGCAGCGGGCACTGGATGGGCTGGCTGCCAAGGTGCAGAGTGCCGGTACGGCCATTGTGCTGGTGACGCTGGTCGCACTGGTTGCCAGCTGGCTGAACTGGGGGTTTGGTCTGGTGGTGGGCGCTTTTTTCGCCAAAGCGTTGGCGCGGCGGGTAGCGGTAGATTACCGCCTGCTGGTGGCCAGTGCCTACTCCGGTTTTGTCATTTGGCATGGTGGCCTGGCAGGCTCGGTGCCACTGACCATTGCTACGGAGGGGCATTTTTCTGAAACCCTGATTGGCGTGATCCCGACCAGTCAGACTATTTTCTCCGGCTTTAATCTGACCCTCACCTTGCTGCTGGTACTGCTGATCCCGATGCTGAACCGCTTGATGCTACCCAATAAAGACGAGGCAGTTTTGGTGGACCCGACCAAACTGGCCGAGCCGTTGCAAGCCGCACCTGTCCCCGAGCGGCCGGCTGAGCAACTGGAGCACAGCCGCTGGCTGGGCTGGTTGTTTGGCGGCCTGGGGCTTGGTTACTTGTGGCTGTATTTTAGTGATGGCGGTGGCCTGAATTTAAACAGCGTCAACTTGTTGTTTTTATTTGCGGCGATTTTACTGCACCAGAGCGCACGCAATCTGCTGACCAGTTTGCAGCAAGCGATTAGCGGCAGTGCCGGTATTTTGCTGCAGTTTCCTTTTTACGCCGGCATGATGGCGGTGATGGTGCAATCGGGCATGGCTGCAAGTTTGTCGCAGTGGTTTGTTGGCTTTGCCAGCAGTGAGACCTTGCCATTTTGGAGCTTTTTAAGTGCCGGCCTGGTCAATATTTTTGTGCCTTCCGGCGGTGGCCAGTGGGCGGTGCAGGCACCGGTAATGCTTCCGGCCGCGTTGGAGCTGGGCGCTGATATCGAGCGGGTGGCAATGGCGGTGGCCTGGGGCGATGCCTGGACCAATCTGATTCAGCCATTTTGGGCTTTGCCAGTGCTGGCGATTGCCGGCTTAAAGGCCAAGGATATTATGGGTTTTTGTCTGTTGCAGCTGCTTTTAACCGGGTTGGTGATAGCAGCGGTGCTGACCTGGTACTAACCGTACAGCAGAGACCTGTCAGTTTTGCTATAGTGGCGCAATAACAGTGGCGCCATGATCTTTTTTACGAACCAGGGAGCTGATTCATATGCAACATGTAGTGATTACCGGAGGCAACCGCGGTATAGGTTTATCGCTGGTGAAACAATACTTAGCCAAGGGCTGCAAAGTAACGGTGCTATGCCGCACCATGTCGGCTGAGCTGGCCGATCTGGATGTGACGGTGCACAGTGGCATTGATTTTAGCCAGCCGGAGCAATTGCAGCAGGTGGCGCAGCAGTTTTCCAACAACTCGGTCGACATTCTGATCAATAACGCTGGTATTTTTAGCAATGAAACACTGAATGAGCTGGATTTATCCCGTATTCAGGCCCAGTTCCAGGTCGATGCTCTGGCGCCGCTGGTACTCAGCCACGCCATGCTGCCGGCGCTTAGAAAAGGCAGCAAGATTGCGATGATCACCAGCCGGATGGGGTCCATCAGTGACAATGGCTCCGGTGCCTATTACGGCTATCGTATGGCTAAGGCCGCGTTGAACGCAGCCAGTGTGTCGCTGAGCCTGGATTTGGCCAGTCAGCAGATTTATGTTGGTATTTACCATCCGGGTTTTGTTAAAACTCAAATGGTGGGTTTTGCCGGTGATATCAGCCCGGATGAGGCTGCCCGTCGTCTGGTAGAGCGGATCAACGAGCTTGATGCCGGCTCCAGCGGCCAGTTTTTCCACAGCAGCGGTGAAGCCCTGCCCTGGTAAAGGAATGAGCTGCCATACGCATGCATGGCAGCCACAGCATCAGAACTGATAGCTTATACTGAGCCTGGTATTTCGGCCGGGCATACTCTGATTCTCCGGATCCGGCCAAAGGGCATAGCTGCGGTTGGTCAGGTTCTCAATGCCAAGACGAACTATCAGGCCGTCCCAGCCACTGTATTCTGGCTGATAACTCAGATACAGATGATGCAGTTGAGAGCCTTTGCCATCCATATCCCGATCCAGATACAACTGAGGCAGTCGTTTCATATCGCGTGTCAGTCGTGACACTGTGGTCAGGCTGAACCCTGCCGGTAACTGCCAGTTCAGCCCCAAATTGATACTGTCCTGTGGCGCCCTCTCATAAGGCTGGCTGCGTTCTTCAATGGTCCCAAGAAAGAAGTTGGGAATGCCGGTCACGTCCATGCGCACCCGGCTGTAGTTGGCAAAGACACCAAGTTGCCGGTAACGGTAGGTCAGTTCAAATTCCCAGCCGCGAGACTCAAGCTTGCTGATATTGCGGCTGGAGTAATCCCTGTGGGTGGCTTCCAGCGGTGAGGCAAAAACTTTCTCGCCATCGACCAGCTTGTACATAAAAGGTGCGGTATCAATAAAGTCACGCACTTCGGTCTGGAACCAATTGAGTTTTAACATCAGTTGATCGGCGAAGGCCAATTGTTGGAAAACCAGACCAGTACCCACTTCCAGGTTACGGCTTTTTTCGGCTTGCAAATCCGGCTGTGGTGCGCTGTAGCAAATCTTGGTTGGACGATGGCAGCGCCATTCGTCTTGCTTATACAGCTCACGTAAGTTTGGTCCGCGGAAGCTTTCGTTATAACGGCTGTAGAAACGCAACCATTCGGTGGGGCGGATGGTCACACCAAGATTGGATGACCAACTGCCATCGCTGTTGACCCCTGCATCCTCGAACTGCTCTGAGCGACGCCGGTACTGATCGTAACGAAGACCAGCCTCCGAGCTGAGCCAATGCGACCAATCAGCATCATACCGCATGCCGGCAGCCCAATTGCTGCCTTTGCTACGGCCATAGTAGGTACTGGTTGATTCACTTAAGTGATCGTAGGCATGATCGCGGAACTGACCCCGATCCATCTGCAGAAAGCTGGTCAGTACGCCAGACCAGCTTTGTCCCTGCTGAAACCACTGTTGACTCAGTTTCAAGCCCTGGTTCTGATCACGAAAGCTGTCGTCATTATGAAACGGGTACACCAGCTCGCCCAGAATGATCTCGCCCTGTTGCAAGCGGTCCCGCTCAAAGCGTTGCAGATACAACTGGGCCTGCAGATTTTGCCAGCTCTGTTCGCCCTGATAGCGGTACTCCAGCGATTGACTAATACGCTTGCTGCGTTCGGTTTCGGTCAGTGGTTGATCGGCCCAGCTGTCGGTATTGCGAAAGGGTAAGTCGGCTACATCATTGCGGGTGAGCTGGGTATGGCTACTGACATAATGATGTCCTTGCCGGTGTTCGAGCTTTAGCCTTAGGTCATCGTTTTGGCTGTCATTCTTGATACGTTTGGTCTGGCCGCGCAGCTCACCACTGCTGTCGGTCAGGTTGACCTTCATTTCACCAAAACGACGGCGGTTGCTGTGCAGGGCCGCCGCAAAGCTATCATCGGCATAGAACAACGTTGAGCCATACTGACGCAGATCCGGCGCATCACCATAAGCTGCCCGTAATACCCCGCCAAGCCCTGCTTCTCCTCCCGTGTAATCCCAGCCGCCTTTGGTGACTACCCGGACCTGACCACCGATGGCGCCACTGCCCTGCGCAATGCCATCGGCACCACGGGTTATTTCAACCGCCCGTACTATGCTGGGGTCAATATCCAGTGGATTCAGATACGCATTGGTGGCAGAGCCATCGCTGTATTGCTGGTAGCGGACACCATCCACATCCAGATGGATGCGCTCATTGCCAAAACCCCGAATGCTGATTTGGCCGGCTAAGGGGCGGCTGTTATTGCTGGTAGCGATGCTGGGCGTTTGTCGTAGCGCATCGCTCAGCTCCTGGGTGATGGCATTTTGCAGATGCTTGTCGGTGATAATGGTCATCGAACGCGGGATTTCCAGTTCCTGCTGCATGCTGTCCAGCCGGCTGCCGATCACCAGCAGTACTTCCGTGTCGGTATCATCGGTATGGGATTGCCCGGTAAGCTGTTCTGCCGCATATATGGAGCTGTTTAATAACAATAGAGACAAGGTACTAAGGGTAAACACAGAGTTCATTACATCATCCTAATATCAATGAATGGGGATAAAAGCGCGGATATGATAACGGCACATATAGCAAATGCAAATAGAAATCATTATTATTCATGATTTTCAGGGTTTTCCTCCATCTTGCAGCTGTTATAGTGTTGGCCTTGTCATAAAGAGGACTCTGTTGAAAGGGGAGCTTTTCATGAAGATTGCAATTATCGGGGCCGGTGCGATTGGTGGCTGGCTGGCTGTTTTAGTGGGCCATCATCTGCCACAGCAAGTGCAGTTGTCGGTATTGGCGCGGGGGGCCACGCTGCAGGCCATCCGACAGCATGGTTTGCAACTGACGCAGGCCGGTCAGCTGCATCAGGTGCAGGTGCGGGCCAGCGATAATCCAGCAGAACTGGGTGAGCAGGACCTGGTGATCCTGGCAGTCAAAGCCCAGTCATTAATGAGTGTCGCGCCGGCCGTCGCCGAATTAATGGGCCAGCACGGCAAGGTGTTGGTGGCGATGAATGGGGTGCCCTGGTGGTTTTTTCATGGCGCGGATGCGCTACTTGCCGCCCCACTGCAAACCGTAGACCCGGATGGCCGGATTGGCCAGCTGATCCCGGCTGAGCGGGTGATCGGCTCTGTCATTCATGCCAGTTGCCGCACTACAGCACCTGCTCAGATAGCGCATGTGATGGGGCAAGGCCTGATTCTGGGGCTGCCGGATGGCCAGATCACCCCCCAACTGCGACAGCTGGCAGCCTTGCTGGAGCAAGCTGGCTTGCAAATCAGCCTGTCAGAGCAGATCCAGCGCGATATCTGGTACAAGCTGTGGGGCAATATGACGATGAATCCGATATCCGCGTTAACCCATGCAAGTTGCGATCAAATCCTGGCTGATGCGCTGGTGCGGGACTTTTCCGCCCGGGTGATGGAAGAAGCCCGGCAAATAGGGGCGGCTATTGGCTGCAGCATTGAGCAAAGCACCGAGGATCGCTTCGCCGTCACCGCCAAACTCGGCGCTTTTAAAACCTCGATGCTGCAGGATGCTGAAGCTGGTCGCAGTCTGGAACTGGATGCGCTGGTCGGCTCGGTGCGGGAAATCGGTCAGCGGCTGCATCTCGCTACCCCCTGGACCGATACACTCTATGGTCTGACCCGGTTGATGGCCAAAAACCGTGGTTTGCTTTGTAGGTAGGATAAAGACCGTACTGCTGGGTGTTTTTTAATCAGTTTAGGCTATGCTAAATACAGGCGCCGTTACCGCCAGGCGGTATGCCATTGTGCAACGCATAAGGAGGCATCGCCATGACATCCAAACGCATCATTCTATGCTGTGATGGCACCTGGAATGAACCGCAGGAAAACCCAACCAACATTGTGAAGATTGCCCGGGCTATCCAGCCGATGGCGGAGGATGGCCGTCATCAGGTGGTGTTTTATGATCAGGGAGTAGGCACCTTTGGTCGGGTAGATCGCTTTTTTGGCGGTGCTTTTGGCATGGGGGTGGCCCGTAATGTGTTAAGGGCTTACCGCTTCTTAGTCCACAACTACCAGCGCGGTGATGAAATCTACTGCTTTGGTTTTAGTCGTGGCGCTTATACGGCACGAGCTGTGGTAGGGATGGTGCATGCGCTGGGGTTGGTGTCAAAGCCGCAGTTGCATGAATTAGGGGAAGCTTATCGTTACTACCGTTCAGCGCCCGAGCAACGGGCAACACTATGGTTAAACAACCCTTATCAGCACAACTACCGACCAACCATTCGCATGGTAGGGGTTTTTGATACCGTTGGGGCTCTGGGGGTACCCGTGTTGGCGCTTAATCATTGGGGCCGCTCCCGGATTGGTTTTTTTGATACGCATTTAAGCCCGCTGGTCAAATATGCCTACCATGCGCTGGCACTGGATGAAAAGCGTGAGCCTTTTGCTCCGGACTTGTGGACTGGTGAGATACAACCTGATCAACAGGTTGAGCAATGCTGGTTTGCCGGTGTTCATTCCGATATTGGCGGTGGTTACCCCCGTTCCGGGTTATCGGACACCTGTCTGGAGTGGATGCTGGAAAAAGCCAGAGCGCTTGGATTGAGTTTTGACGAGCCCTATCTGGAACAACAGCTTCGAACCGCCCCGATGCAGCGCGAACACAACTCCTATACCTGGCCTTATCGTTTGTTGGCTTTACTCAACAATGGAGCTTATATCCGCCGTATTTATGGTAGAAGCAATGAAGCTGCGATGGGAGTGCGGGTTCACAGCAGTGTTTATCAGCGCATTGAGTCGGGTTATTATCAGCCGCAGAATCCGGATTTACCTGCCACATTGGCAGACTACCTTGCCAGCCTGCCAGGCGGTATGCAGGATGCTGCCGCCAAGGTGGAGGCAACGGATGGTAGTGAGCGCCGGCAATACCCGCGTTTGGTTGCCAAACCGGATGCTGATTCAGCCCGCTTGTATTTATCCACCGAGGCGTTTGAATGTCAGGTGCTGGATTACAGTGAGCAAGGAGGGGTGCGGCTGCGCTGCAGCAAGGACATGCAACCCGGCACGCGATTACAGCTGGCTTTTGAGAAAACCGGGCTGCGTCAGGCGGTTTGTGTCTGGCAGCGCGGTGATGAATCCGGGCTGCGTTTTGCCGCCTGATAGCAGCTTTCGTGGTAAAGGTTACAAGTAACTGAGCCAGGTTTTTCTGCTGCTGTGTTTGTACTGACTAAACCACTTGGTCGGCCAGTACAGCACCACAGCAAGCACTAGCGTAATCAGCCAGATCAGGCTGAGATGATCGACGCCAAACAAAGCTCCCTGATTGGCTCCAAACACCATAAAGCAGAGACTGTACAGTGCCAGCAGTACGTACAAATGCAAGATGTAGAAGAACATAGGTACGGAACCAAAGGTTACCAGTACCTTTGTTGCTTTGTTGTGCCAGCGCTCCATCTGTGCCAGTAGTAAAAACATAGCCCCTAGCGTAATCAGCAAAAAATGCAGTGACGGTGGGTACTTGGTAAAGTTAAGCAAGGACATAAGGCTGGCCACTGCACTCGCTTGCAGTTGCCAGGGCAAGGTTTCACCATAAATATTGAAACCACGCAGTAGCAAAACCAGCAGTAAAGCGCCTGTTCCCAGGCGAAGTAGCCATTGCCGTCTTACTGGTGCATCCATCTGATACAAGGGACCTGCGACATAACCCAGCAGGATCACACCAATCCATGGCAGCACCGGGTAACTTACTCTGATAGTTAGCCAATCGCTTTGCAGCAAATAGTTGCGATCGTGCAGGATAGTCCACAGGCTGTAGCCCCAATCACCGGGTATAAAGTTGATCGGTGTTAAGGCATTGTGGCCAAAGACAATCAGTAGCCCCAACAGGGCCAGCACGCGATATGGCAATGCCAGCAAAGCTGCCAGTGCCAGCATGCTCAGGCCAATGGCCCAAATCACCTGCAGCCAGATGGTTTGATAACTGCCCATCCAGGATACCGTAATCAGGGTGATCTCAAGAGCAACCAGAAAGAGGCCCCGCTTTACTAAAAACTGACGTGCAGAGCGTGGAACACCTTGTGCCGGGTGGGCATACAACCAGGCCGATAAACCAGTCAGAAACACAAATACCGGAGCGCAAAAGTGCGCGGCAAAGCGGCTGAAAAACAGGCCGGGCTCGGTGATGGCAATGTCCATCGGATCGGACACCTGCATATGCAGGTAGAATCGCTCACGCACATGATCCAGCAGCATCAGCAGGATCACTAAGCCCCGCATCATATCAATCGCATCAATTCGTTTTTTAACCAGAGTCTCTGACATAAAGCTATGCTATTCCCGAAAAATTAAAACTGATAGCGCAGGCTGGCTTGATAACTCAGTGGCTCGCCCGGCACTGTCCAGAGTTCGTTGTACGAGTTGTGCACATAATGGCGGTCGAACAGGTTGTTAATATTCAGCTGCACGCTTAGCTTTTCGCTGAGTTCGCTGCTGGCAAACAGGCTCAGTAGCGTGAAAGACGGCAGTTGATAGTCCGGATTGACGGAGTCGCCCAACCTGCTGCTCACAAACCGTAGCCGAATACCGGCTTTACTGTCTTTGCCAGCCAGTTGCAACAGCTTAGTCAGTACCAGGCTGGCGTTGTGTTTCGGTACATTCACCAGGCGGCTGCCGGCTGGCACCAGGCTGCCCCAATCCGGGTTTAAGGCTTCACCCACGGTATGGGTATCCATATAGGCGTAAGAAAAGTCGGCGTAGAGGCTGTCACTCAGGTGGCTGTGTAGATCGATTTCTATGCCGCTGCTGCGGGCCCGGCCAAGGGTTGCCTGAAAAGTAGCATTCAACGGATCTGACGTCAGAATATTGGATTTTTCTGCCTGAAACAGCGTGATGGTACCTTGCACTGCATCCAGGCTAAATTTGGCACCCAGCTCCAGCGACTCACTTTGCTCCGGTTCAAACATGGTACGGTTAAAGTCGGTGCCGCTCAGGGGCACAAAGCCTTCGGCATAGTTGCTGTAAAAGGTTAAGTGTGGACTGTATTGATACACCAGGCCAAAGCGTGGGCTGAACTGGGTAAACTGCTGCTCACTGGCTACACCGCTGACCTGCTCAGTGAGTTGCTGTTTAATGCGGTCCAGTCGTAGCCCGGCAGACAAGTGCCAGCGCTCGGTGAAAGCAAGATGATCCTGCAGGTACAGACCGATGCCGCGTTGTGTCTCATCGTTGATGTATAAGTTCACAGGTTCAGCAGCGGTACCACCATAGATCGGTTGATAAATATTCAGGCTGTAGCTGCCTGCCGGGCCGCGGAAACGATCCAGACGGGTGTACAGACTGTAATCAAAAGCATCGGTTCCCAGCAACAGATGGTGGGTTACCCCAGCCAACTGGACATTGCCGCTTAGCTCAAAGCGCAGCGTCAAATCTTTTGAGTCGTAATCACGGTAACGACGTTGTCGGGTCAGGGTTTCACCATCCTCGAACAGGCTCTGGCGGGCTTCTGCCAGCTCGGCATCCGACGAGTAACCCTGCAGGGAGGATGTGCGATACCCAAGGCCGGCCAGCAAAGTCCAGCGCTGCCACAGGCTGCTGTCTAAAGTTAACTGATGGCCACTGGCATGTACTTTTGTCGGGCCATCATCGGGCTCCCCCAGGTAGCGTGAGCGCGGTAAAGTACGTAGATCGTTGTTGAGTACCACCACACCACGGTCAAATAATTGCCGTTGCTGCAGGTACTCGAATTCATAGTTCAGAGTGCTGCCTGGGTGAATCCGATAACTGATTGAAGGCGTAAAGACGGTTTTCTCGTTGCCGACAAAGTCACGGAAACTACCATAATCCTGCACAGCACCGTTTAGACGTATCGCTAACTGATCCGTGACACCGTTGGTGTAATCACCTTCCAGCCGGTACTGATCAAACTTGCCGGCGGAAAACAGCAGATAGCCTTGTGGCTCAAATTGTGGTTTTTTGGTGATAATGTTGACCGTGCCACCAGGCTCTGAACGACCAAACAACGCAGAGCCAGGGCCTTTCATAATTTCAATGTATTCAATGTTGGACAAGTCGCGGTTACCGCTGAAGCCACGGCCCGCATTAAAACCATTCACCAGATAACCTGATGGCATGTTTTCATTACCAGGAAAGCCACGGATAGAGAAGCTGTCCCACAGGCCTCCCCCATTATTTTGCCGTGCTATGCTGCCGGATAAATCCAGTGCCTGCTGAAAACTACTGATCCCTGTATCCGTTAATAGCTCCAGATTGATGGTTTCCACCGCTTGTGGCTGCAGGCGCAGTGGTACATCGCCGCGATACGCTTGCCTGTGGTACACACGAATATGTTCGATAACGGCTTGTTCACTGTCGGTTAGGCTAGCCTCTGGAATTTCAGATACAGCAGTGCTGCCAGCGGTGGCACACAGCAGGCAGAGTTGGGTTAGAGTCGATAGCGGCATAGGATATAGGCTAGTGCGTGGTAAAATTGGCTAAACGTTATAACATAACAGTTCATCTATTGGGAAGTAATAATGTAATGGTCTCTGTCAGCAAGCTGGCAATTTAACCATTCAGCGACTAACCTTATTGGTTGAACCCAACGCCGGAGCGGGAAGTCCTGGCTATTTTTTGATGCAACAACAAGGATGCTTGTTATGAAATCTATTTTGATGCCCGCATCAGCGGCCATTCTGCTCGCTTCATGTATTTTCCCTTTGCAGGCTAATTCACTGAAACTGGATATGGATCCCGGCTTGTGGGAACACAGTTTTACCATACAAAGCGAAAGCGGCGAGCTGGAACGGGCGATGGAAGAGGCCAAGCGGCAGCTGGAAAACTTGCCCGCAGCGCAGCGCCAGATGATGGAGTCGATGCTGGAACAACAGGGCATTCGATTTGGTGGCACCAGTTCCTCGATCCAGGTCTGTTTAACCCAACAAGATATTGAGCAGGGCATGTTGCCGCAGCAGGAAGGCTGTGAGCAAAGTTTAACGCCCAAGGGCAACAATCGCTTTGAATTTACCTTTCATTGCCAGACCAACCCGCCCTCCCGCGGTCAGGGTGAAATGGTGCTGGAAAGTCGCCGCGCCTATCGCAGCAATGCGGAGTTTACCACTGAGGTTAATGGCCGCGCAGAACGCATGACCATGCAGCAGCAAGGCAAGTGGCTACAAGCTGATTGCGGTTAATGGTGCCTTTTAGCCGCGTTAGCGTTTTTGCTGCTGGCGTTCAATAACGGTGATTTTTCCTTGTACCAGCGTAATACTGACCAGGTAGTTGCCACCGATAGAGCCAGGTAAAATATAAGACCAGGTTTCGACTCGCTGACCTGCCTGTCCAGGCTCGATGCTAACGGCATGCACTTCAACATCTTTGCTTATCGGCTCGCCAGCCCGGTCCAGCAGTTCAATGCGGCTCATACCGCAGCTTAGCAAGTGGTTCAGATTTGGTTCAGCCAGGGGCAGGCAAAGTGCCGTTATTTTTCATAACAAGATCCGATGAATTATCGTAAGTATTGCTGGTTAACCACTTTCTTTTGTTTGATTACCCCTATGGCTCAGGCCGCCTTGGGTTGGCAGGGCCCCGAACCATTTCGTCTGGAACGCCTTGAAGGACGCTCTTTCGATTACAACCGAGAAAGTTTCTTACAGCGCTTGAGTTTTACCGAGCAACCGTTGCAAGGTGCAACGCCTTTATGGCAGCAAAATGGCTGGTACGGTACGGGTGGCAGCAATCGGGGCAAAGAGTTTTACATTCACTCACAGCTGCAACAAAAACTAACCTTCGAGGCACCGGTTTTTGTTGGTATACGGCATAAACGCTCGGAAGACCTGGATGGTGCCTATGATCGCACCTTATTTGGCGCAGGTTATCAGAGTTCACAACACTGGGACCTGGGCCTTTGGGGCGAGGTGAACAGCGCCAAGGAAGATATGGATCTGCAACTGGAAGCAAACCGTTACTTTGCCGATGGCAGCTGGTTCAGTGGTGCTCTGGTGTTTGCCGATGTGTTCTACAACAATAAAACCTACAGTGACAACCGCTATCAGCGCAGTCCTCTGACCCTTTATGCTGCTGGTGGTAAGGATTTTTCCGGGCATAAATTAAGCACTTTTATCAACTTGAATCTTAAGACCCGCTTTGCTAATCATGAGTTGCAGCAGTTGTTCACGGATGAGCAATACTCTGCCGGTATCCACTGGCAACTGAATGTGCGTCAAAAAGCCCGTTTTATTATTGAAGGGCAAGGGCTTTATGGCCGTCGTAGTGCTGAGGAGCTACCGCAACCGGATGCAGGCCAGGATTGGCAGTTGCAGCGCCGTTTTCAGCAGCTGAACATGGAGTGGCAGTGGTTGTCTTCGCCGCAGTTGCAGGCTGTGGGCATGCAGCTCAATCGGTTGGACGAAAAAGACAGCCGCTTTGCTGATGGTGACCGTGCTGCTGAATACCGCCGTGAAGCTTTTGGTTATCTGCGTGCCGAGCGGCCTTTGGCTGAGGGCTGGCTATGGCGTCCTACGATTTATGCGGGGTATGCCCATATACGCAGTGAGTTCCGTCAGCAAAGTGATGAGCCGTTAAAAGACCATGGCTGGTTATCAAAGTTAAGCCCAAATGTTATCTGGTCGCTTAGCAGTCAAAGCGGGGCCTACGTACTGATTAACCCAACGGTTAAGCTGCATAATCTGCAGTTTGGTGGTGGTAATATTCAGGTTTTTATTCCTTTCTGACAAGGTTGTTCAACCCTTATTCCACAAGTTCTGGTGCGCGGGCTGGCTGAAAAAATCGTGCGGCTGCCAGCAGCGCGGCAGCAACTGGCGCAAGAAGCGCTGTTCGGCATCGTCAAATAGCTTGGCCAAAATTTCTTGCAGCCGCTCTGTTGGTATCACCTCCAGTTGTTTGCGGGCGGGGCGGAAATACAGGTTCTGTGCGATCGGGATCTGATAATCTTTGCCGGTATTTTTGTACTGCAACTGCCGGGTGACAATGCGGCAGTGTGGCACCTGAGGCTGTGTTGGGTAAAGTGCATTGACGATGGCAAATTCGTACTTATCCCGGCTTTGCACACTGTGTTTCGCCGGAATAAAAGCCAGGCCATAACCTTGCGGAAATAAGCCGGTGATTCTGAGCAGTTGATCGACCCAATCGGCACTGTAGAGTTGCTGTTGCACGCCCTGCTTTAATAATAAGGCTGCTTTAGGTAGTGACTCGTAGCGGAAGCGCTTTCGCCCCGGCATCACAATAGAAGTATAGACCTGAGGGACTTTCAACAGGTTGCCAATGCTGGTACCTGGTGCTTGTGCTGCTTCCAGCAGTTGCATAATCCATTGTTGTTGGGCTTGCTGCTGTTGCTCATGCCATTGTCGTGCTTGCTTGTCCGCACCTTGATAAGGCCAATGGCCTAACCCCTGTTGCAATAACTGCAAACTACCCTGATGGCTTTGCAGTAAAAACTGATAACGTTCTTCACTGCTGAATTCGGTTAATGGATCGATGCGACGCTCTGCATTTTGCAGCAACTTTTGCGCCGATGGATGCAGTTGCCCATATTCCTGTAGCATGGTGGCCAGCAGCAAGGGCAATTGGATCTGATGGCGGAACGGACAGTCTGCCTCCGCAGCTTCTTCTGTCTGACGTTGCTGCCAGCATAATTGCCAGCTGGCTGGCATTAAGCTGCGCTCCAGTCGATGTTGCAATAAACGCAAGGTCAGTACCATTTTGTACAGCAGCTTGAAGCTAAATTGCACTTCCAGAGTGCGTCTGGGTTGCTCTGGTACCAATAGTTGCAAACTGCCCAGGATCCTGGCCGAACGGGTCAAGGTTTCCGCTGGCTGGCTGCCCTCGGATAATTGCAGCAGCAACTCACAGCAGTGCATGCATTGCTCCAGTCGGCGTTGCCGCTGCTGTTCTAACTGATAATGCCGCTCGTTATAACGGCTGCGATGCAGGCTGATATCCGGTGCTTGCTGTTGCTTTGCTTGTTGCCAATGCTGCTGCAAAGTGGCGAGTTCCAGCCTAGCAGCTTGCTCATGCTGAAAAAAACGCCGCATCAGCCCATACAGCGAATCATTTGGATTATTTGGTTGATACAGCAGATGCAGCAGCCGGGTCAGTTGCCGCATAGACACAGTTGAGCTGGTGGTGTGAGCTGCAGTTTTGACCACAAGTGCTACTCCGTTGGATGGTCGGTATGGACATGGAGCTTTATCTGGTAGCTAACATACTTGATTGGCATCGAAAGTAAAGAGAACTGCGTTACTTGATGGCTGCTTCATTTAGGTGCATCACGACTTTAGTAAATGAGCTATGAATACGTATTCATCTTGTCCATTGGTTAATTTCTGTCCATAACTGTGCAAGGCATCACCGATGCCGGGTGGGTTGGTGCGACAGGGTGTAACGACGAAAACCCGCCATAACAACAAGAAAAACGGGGACAACAGACATGTTGAAGACCAGAAAAACGCTGCTGACACTGGCGCTTGCTGCCGCCGGTGTCAGTGGTTTGGCTATGGCTGATACAGAACAGGGTGTGCCAGCCAGTGTCGAAGAACAGGTGGAAGTGATCCAGGTGCGGGGCTTCGCCAGCAGCTTATTCCGCTCACTGGACGCCAAACGCTTTAGCGACATCGTATCCGAGACCATTTCGGCCGATGATTTAGGCGCTTTACCGGATGTATCGATGGCCGATGCGCTGACCCGCTTGCCGGGGATATCGGCAGTTCGTACCGGTGGTCAGGCTGCCGAGATAAATATCCGTGGCATGTCGGGTGGCTTTGTGTTTTCCACCTTAAATGGCCGCGAGCAGGTGTCTACCAGCGGTAAGCGGAATATTGAATTTGATCAGTACCCGTCGGAGCTGATCAATTCGGCGGCCGTGTACAAGTCGCCGAAAGCTTCCTTGATTGAAGGCGGTGTGGCCGGTACCGTCGAGCTGGAAACAGCCAGCCCGCTGCGCAACGCCGAACAGCATAGTTTCACGGTAAATTTGCGCGGTATGTACAACGACCGGGCCAGTGAAGTGCCGGATGGTCAGAGTGTGGGCCACCGCTTTAGTTTTTCGTATCAGGGCAAATATCTGGACGACACCCTGGGGCTGGCGCTGGGCTATGCCCGCTTGTACCAGCCCAGTGTCGCAACCCAGTTTATTGGCCTGGCTTACAATGCACAAAAAGATGTTACCGGTAATGGTCAGCCGGAGTTTCTCAGTGAAGGTTTTGAGATCCAGCACCGGGGTGGTGAAGAGACCCGCAATGGTTATCTGGCCTCGGTGGAGTGGGTGCCGGTCAGTAATTTCACCTTAAAAGCCGATGCGTTTTTATCGCGCTTTGATAAAGAAGCTTTTGCCCGCGGCTTTCGGGTAAAACTGGGTGGGGCCAGTGCCGCTGTCGGCAACCCTGTGCTCAATAACAGCTCGGTGGTTGGCGGTACCTTTAACCGCACTTCACAAAGCTTTACCCGGGTGGAAATCGTCAACGATGACAATCGTGACTTCAATAAGGTCAACAGTTTTGGCATGAATGCCGACTGGGATGTGACCGACCGGCTTAATCTGTCGCTGGATGTGTCACGCTCGACTGCCAGCAGCGATTTCCGCAATGGCTTGCTGTGGTCGCTGGTGGCCGAGGACGCCAATGCCGAGGTACCGGTCCTGGATACCAATGTGTCGATCAGCTACTTGCTGAATGGACTGAACCTGCCGGATATGGGCTTTAATCAGGCGGCGGCCTTTTCCGATATCGACCGGGTGATGGTCAGCAAATACGGCATTTACCCTTATGTAAACTCCGATGCGGTCAATGCCTATAAGCTGGATTTGAGTTACGAGCTGGACCTGCCGGTACTGCGCTCGATTGAGGCCGGGGTGCGTTATTCCGAGCGGCGTTACAGCAACGATCGTTCGGTGTTCGAATACGGCAGTGATGGTGCCTTCCTGAGCTCACAACCGCCGCTGCGTTTAACGCAGGACATGGTGGATGTGGTCGATTTTAAAGGCAAATTCAGTTACTTCCCCAGCTACCTGGCGATTGATTTGGATAAAGCGCTAAATGCCTGGTTCCCGCAGGGCATCCCGCAGCCGGTGCAAACCTGGGGCAGCGGCAACCCGGATGTGATCAACAGCCCGACGCCCGGCGTGGGACCGAACTACAGCTGGTCGGTGCAGGAAAGTGGCCGGGTGTTTGAGGATGTGCTGGCCGCTTATCTGATGGCCAATCTGGATACCGAAATTTTTGGCCTGCCGCTGCGCGGTAATGTTGGGGTGCGGCGGGTGCATACCGATCAGTCGGCGACTGATCTGGCCAATGTCGGTGGCGACCCGCTGCAAGGGGCCCAGTTTATTGTCGATGAGGTTGGCTTGATCAACGGCCGCTATGCCCCGGGCATTATCGGCGATACTTACACCCATTACTTACCCAGCCTGAACCTGAACTTAGGGTTGACCGACAGCACCCAGCTGCGTTTTGCCGCTGCCAAAGTGATTTCGCGGCCACCGATTAACCGGCTGGCCTCCAATACCGCGATTTTTATCAGCGACGATGGCGAAGTCAGTGGCAACAGCTCAAACAGCCCGTTCTTGCGGCCGTTTGAAGCGACGCAGTACGACTTGTCCTACGAAGTGTACTTCCCGGCCGGCGCTTTTGTTGCGGCCTTGTTTTACAAGGACATCAAGTCCTTTATCAATGACTTCACCATTCAGGAGTTTGATTTTAAAGCCGCCGGTTTCCCGGTACCGGATCAGATCATTAACGAGGATGGTATTCCGCGAGCGACCTTTAATGGCGCTTTTTCTACCGCGGTCAACAACGACGATGGCGGTTACATTCGGGGTTTGGAACTGGCTTACACCCAGGTGTTTAATTTCCTGCCGGATTTCTGGTCTGGTCTTGGGGTCAGTGGCAGCTACTCCTACACCCAGAGTGAGGTCAATCTGGTCAATCCGCTGGGAGGCGATCCGGTGCCCATGAGCTTTGAAGGTTTATCCCGCGAAGTCCTGACCGCCACCGTGTTTTGGGAGTATGAAGGTTTTGAGGCCCGCATCAGCGGCCGCTATCGCTCGCCTTTTGTCTCCACCCAGATTGGCATTGATGAGCAGGTCACCAACTTTCACAGCGAAACCGTGGTCGACTTTCAGGCTGGTTATCAGTGGAACGACCATCTGAAGTTGTTGTTTCAGGTCAATAACCTGACCGATGAACCGACCAAAAGTTACTTTGGGCAGCAGGCCCAGACCGGCACCCTGCAGTTCTTTGGCCGCCAGTATTTTCTCGGCGCTGTGTATGTCTTCTGACACTGAGCACGGAACTGACTACGAATTGGAGCAAGAAAAATGTCTAGTATGAAACAATGCCTGAAGCTGGGTGCCAGTGCGCTGCTGTTGCTGTTGCTCAGTGCCTGCGGCGGCGATTCCACCGAGCAGGGCCAGGTCCTGTTGACCTGCGCTGTACCGCAAATTCCGAATCAGGCCGGCACGGCCTGTATTGATCCACCGCCAATCCAGTGCCCTGCACCCACAGTGCCGGATGCGATGAATGAAAGTTGCGTGGTGGGGGCGGACCCCAATGCGCCGGACCCGATCATTTTCCCGAATGAAAACCAGGCGGTGCTGTTTTACAAAAGGCCGCAGGATGGCAACTACGATGGCTGGCGGCTGCACACCTGGAACAACGATGCCTGCGATGCTTACCAACCAGCGTCGATAGCCCCCTCCTGGGACAATGGTCTGCCCATTACCGGCATCGATCCCAACTACGGTGCCTACTGGTTGCTGGAGCTGAAAGAGGGCTATGCCGGTACCGAAGGCGCTTGCGGTAATTTTATTATCCATATTGGCACCGAAGACTCCGGCAAAGAGATGGGCGGTGGTGATTTCACCATGCCGTTGTCGCAAGACGACCCGGATTTTGCCCGCATGAACTGGACCTTCTCCGGAGTGGCTTCGGTGTTTGAATACCCGCTGCTGTCGTTGGGTGTCAGTGTGCAGGGTGCGGCGGCACACTGGATCGATCAGCATACTTTGATCTGGAATGCCGATGTCTGGGCCGCCAACCGGGTACGGTTGTTTCACGATGCCGAGGCTGGCATTCAGGTACTGGATGAGGATTTGACTGGCCAGTCGATTGAACTGGTGCCGGTGGATTTAACCGATACGCAGCGGGCGCTGGTGCCTCACCTTGGCGATCAGCCTGCCTTTATGCTGGATGTGGATCGGGCGACAGCTAAGCAACTGGCGCGTCAGCAGCTGGCATTGGCAGCCTACAATCAAGAGGGTGAGTTACTGACAGCAACCTGGGTGCAGGCCGCCAAAGTGCTGGATGATCTTTATGCCTATGGCGAGAACAGTGCCCTTTCGGCCCAGCTGGGGATTCATTACGAGGCGGGCAGCATCCATACCGCGGTCTGGGCACCCACCGCCCATGAGGTGCGTTTGCAGGTCTACAATGCTGCAAAAAATCTGCAAGACAGTGTGTTGATGGATTACGACAGCGAGACTGGTGTCTGGTCGTACAGCACTGGCCGTGACGAGCTGGACCGGTTGTTCTACCGTTATCAGGTCACCGCTTACCACCCTCTGAGCCGCGCCATTGAGGTGATGGAAGCAACCGATCCTTATTCGCTGAATGTGTCGATGAATGGTCGCTTCAGTCAGTTTGTCGATCTGAACGACGATGACTTCAAGCCGGAAGGCTGGGATCAGCGTCCAGTGCCCGTGGTGCAGCACCCGGAAGACATTGTGATTTACGAAGGCCATATCCGTGATTTTAGTATCCGTGATATCAGCACCCGGGCCGGCTGGCGCGGCAAGTACCTGGCTTTCACCGAAGAAGACTCGGCGCCGGTGCAGCATCTGCGGCGTTTGGCCGAGGCGGGCGTCACCCACTTTCACGTGCTGCCCGCGACGGATCAGGCCAATATCAATGAGGATGTCAGCCAGCGGGTGGAAATCACCGATACTGTTGGTCGCTTGTGTCAGCTGAACCCGCAGGCACCGGTCTGTGGTATCGAAAGCAACAGCGCTACCATCATCTCGGTTCTGGAAAGCTACCTGCCGTATGAAACCAAAGCTCAGGCACTGGTGCAGTCGATGCGGCATCTGGATGGCTTTAACTGGGGTTATGACCCACACCACTTTATTGCGCCGGAAGGCAGTTTTGCCACCGCGGTAGAGGGACCGGCCCGGGTGCGGGAAGTGCGGGCCATGATCCAGGCCTTGAATGAGATGGGACTGCGGGTGGCGTTGGATGTGGTCTACAACCATACCAGTTCGTCCGGTCTGTTTGATAAGTCGGTGTTCGACAAAATAGTGCCGGGCTACTACCACCGCTACAACGAAAGCACCGGGGTGATTGAACGCTCGACCTGCTGTGAGAATACCGCCACTGAGCACCGGATGATGGATAAGTTTATCCGCGACTCGCTGGTGATCCTGGCGCGGGACTTCGGCTACAACGATTTCCGCTTCGATATTATGGGCCATCACCGCAAAGAAGACATTCTGGCGGCCCGTGAGGCAGTCCGTGCGGTCGACCCAGACACCTACTTCTACGGCGAAGGCTGGAACTTTGGCGAAGTGGCCAATAACCGCTTGTTTACCCAGGCCAAGCAGCAGGATATGGCTGGCACTGCGGTCGGTACCTTCAACGATCGCATTCGGGAAGGGGTGCGCAGCGCGGCGTTATTCAAGTCGGAGCTAAGTGACTCAGATCGCAGCGAGCTGGACATCATCCGGGTTAGCCTGGCAGCTACTTTAAAAGACTATGTGCTGCTGACGCATCGTGGCAGCTCGGGCCCGGCATCCAGCTTAAACTGGAATGGTCAGCCAGCTGGCTATGCTGAAATGCCAGCCGATATCATCAACTACGTCTCCAAGCACGACAATGAAACGCTGTGGGATCAGTTGCAGTACCGGCTGGATGAGCAGATGTCTGCGGCAGACAGGGTCCGGGCGCAAAACATCTCCATTGCCATTCCGCTGATGAGCCAGGGCATTCCCTTTCTGCAATTGGGGGGTGATTTCCTGCGCTCCAAGTCGATGGACAGAGACAGTTACGACTCCGGCGACTGGTTCAATTACGTGGATTTCACTTTCCAGACCAATAACTGGGCGGTGGGGCTGCCATTGGCAGAAAAAAATGAAGGCAACTGGGATGCGATTGCCCGTTTGTTTTTAAACCCCAATACCGCAGTGCAGCCGGAGGATATTTCCTTTGCTGCTGAAGTCTTTAACGAGTTCCTGCGCATTCGCAGTCAACATCCGTTGTTCCGCTTGCGGACCGCCCAGGATGTGATGGACCGGGTAGGTTTTCACAATGTTGGCAGCAACCAGACTCCTGGCTTGATTGTGATGAGCATCGACGATGGGCTGGGTCTGGCCGATCTGGATCCAACCATCGATGCGCTGGTAGTGGTGATCAACGGCAGTGCCCATGAAGTAGCGCACAGCATCCCAACCGCACAGGACTTTGATTTGCACCCGATCCAGCAGGCTTCGGTTGATAGCCGCGTGCGCTCGGCCTATTTCCAGCAAGGCAATGACGAAGGCACTTTTGTGGTCCCGGCGCGCACCATGGCGGTCTTTATCAAACCGCAGCATGGCGACCAGGGCGAAGGCCTGTCGGCCGATGCGACGACTGGCGCACCGGATATCCCGCCGTATGAAGCCACCAGTGTCTTTGTGCGTGGCGGCATGAATGGCTGGAGCACCGACGATGAGATGCTGTACGAAGGTGGCAATATCTATGCGCTGGAGCGTTATCTGGAAGCGGGCGACTATGAGTTCAAAGTAGCTTCATCCGACTGGAGCTCCGTGGACTTTGGCGGCGGCGCTGATGGTGCCGACGTGGTGCTGGGCAGCAACAAGACGCTGGCGCGTCAGGGTGCCAACTTGCGGCTGACCATAGCAACAGCCGGCACCTATCGCTTTAGCCTGAATGCTGGTAATCCGGAAGCGCCGGTGCTGTTGGTGGAAGAGAAGCGGCCTTATGGGGCGACCACCATCTATCTGCGTGGCAGTTTGACGGACTGGGGGACCAGCATGCCCTTCCAGTACATTGGGGCTGATCAGTATCAGGTCACCATGACATTGGAGGCACAAAACTACGAGTTTAAGTTTGCCGATGCCGACTGGGCCGACATCAATTACGGTGCCGGTGATGACGGCGGCGCCATGGAGCTGGGGGTAGGGAAGACGCTGGTGTTTAACGGCGGCAACCTGAACCTGAGCTTCCCGGCAGCCGGTGATTACACTTTTACCATCGACGCCAGCGAGCCAACGGCACCGGTGTTTACCGTGACCGCAGATTAACGACTTTTCCTGGCCTTGTGGGGGACCTTCGGGTCCCCTTTTTTGATACGCAGCAAAGCGGTATGACTTTGCTATACTGCTTAGTCGGTAACTGTGGGAGATAAAACATGAAACTACTGTACTGGATACTGTTGTTTAGCCTGCCAGCGCTAGCTGGCCAACCTCAAACCACCCAATGCACCCGTGGCGACTCGGTACGCCTGATTGAGGTGGTTTACCCGGAAGGAGGGGAGCTGCCGTGCGAAGTGCATTACAGCCGTGAAGGCGAGCAGCAGGTGTTATGGCGGGCCCGAAATGAAGCTGGATACTGCGCGCAAAAAGCCGCTGACTTTATCGAGCGGCAGCGTGGCTGGGGGTATCAGTGCACGCTGCTCACTCAAAGCCGGCTGATTGCCGACTAAGCAGCTTGTGGCGGTGATGGGATTGCGGAAGACGTCGGTTGCCGTCCTCCGCCCGTCTGCATCAATACACCAAACGTAATTTCACATCGTTCGGGCTGGCCGGATCGTGCTCCAGGCTAATCAAATAGTGCTGATCCTGCTCGAGAGTTAAAGGAGCGGTTTTCTCCAGTAACAGCTCGTTGCCCTGGCTGGTGATGGCTGTCAGGGCCAGCGACACTTCATGGGATGGTAACCGGATTTGTTGATGTTTGCCGATGGCTAACTTTTGTACTTTGTATTGGGCGGTTTGAATGGTTTCATCGGAACGTACAAAATACAGATTTAATTCGGCAAAGGTTTGGTTCAGGTTCAGTACCGTCACATCGTGTTGTTGCCGTTGTGGGCGATTGGCTTCAAGATATTGCAGGTTGCGGGTGGCTCCTTGTTCATCCTGAAACAGCACGACCACCTTACTCTGGCCTTGTTGCAGACTGAGCAGTTGGTTGCTAAGCAGCGGGCTGCCATCGGTGTCTTGCACCGACAATTGGTAATCCCCCTGTGTCAGGACGCTGTAGTCACTGAACTCGGCCTGATTTAACGTGAGCAATGGCTGATGATCCAACAGCACTGCAACAGACTGCATGCTGTTAAACAACCGGAACTGTGCTGGTGCTGCGCGGTGCAGTAACTGGTCCGTTGCATTGGAGTTTAGCACCAGATCAATCACCAACTGCTCAGGCAATGGGCCTTGCTGATCGCGGACAATCAGGCTGTAGGTGCTGTTGTATTGAAAGTGAAAGTTTTGACTTTGAAACAATACCTGCTGCTCACCTGGTTTGGTCAGGTAAAGCGTGTAGTGTCCGCGGGCCAGTTTATTCGTTGGGTAAGCGACTTCAAACGGGCTCAGGCTTTCGAGCCGCTCCGCCTCATTAATACTCTCACTTGGTTTCGCGAGATAGATATCCAGCTCGGGAAACTGCACGGACAGATTGGTTAGTGTTAGCATAAATTGTTGATCTAAATCAGTATTACGATCGAACTCGACGGCCAGTAGCTCTGGTTCACCCTCTTGTTCGGTTAAGATCATCAAATGTTTGTAGCCGGACTTTAGTGTCAGAGTGTCTTCCAGTAATGGCTGTTGGTTCTGCACTGTGCTCAGGTTCACAGTGTGCTCAGCTGCATCCAAAGTCCGCAAGCTGGAAGCCTGCCCTAAACTTAGCTGGCTGGGTTGAAGGCTGTTGATCTGCAGTTCGACCGGCGGCAGATGATCGGCGCCGTGATAAAACTGCAGATAACTTTGCGAGTAACTGGATTCATCATTCTTGCTATCGGAGCTGCCGCCGCAAGCGACGACTCCGGACAGAACAAGCAAACTGAGGCTGATAATACGAAATTGCGTCAACATGGGGGAATACCTATTTGGTTAGTAACTGGCAGAGACTACTGAGAGTTGAGCTGGCAAAGAAGGGCTATTGTCAAAATAATACAATTGATTACAGTGGGTTACACTTTTATGCTCTGGGCAAGTAAGGCAGTGAGCATTTTGGGGCGTTAGAGAGATATTAAGGAGAGCTCCTGAGTGTCTGCCTAAAATGTGCCAAAGGCGTACGGTGCATACGTATTCAGTGCAAAAAGTGCGGATTTGCCACAAAGAAGTGCGTAACTTTAGGGTTAAGCATTTTTTATGGTTTGCGGGGAGCAGAGCAATGCAGTTAAAACCATCCTTATTGGCGCTGGCCGCCAGTGCCGCCTTATTGGCCTGTCAACCGGCGGCGCAGCCTGAGCAGTCGGCTGCGGCCAAGCCAGAGGCCGAGCCCGCCGCCGAGCAGACTGCGGAAGCAGGCAAGGCGGTGGTGTATCAGGTCTTTACCCGGTTGTTTGGCAACACCAACACCAGCAACAAGCCCTGGGGCACGCTGGAAGAAAACGGCGTTGGTAAATTCAGCGATTTTACCGATGAAGCCCTGGCTGGCATTAAAGAGCTGGGTGTGACCCATGTCTGGTACACCGGGGTACCGCATCATGCGGTGATCCGCGACTACACTGCCTATGGCATTTCGCTGGACGACCCGGATGTGGTGAAAGGTCGGGCCGGCTCACCTTACGCGGTGAAAGACTACTACAACGTCAGTCCGGATCTGGCCGATGATCCGGCCAATCGCTTGCAGGAGTTTCAAGCCCTGATTGCCCGTACCCATGCCCATGGCATGAAGGTGCTGATTGATATTGTGCCCAACCACGTGGCGCGCAACTATCACTCCATCAGCCGGCCGGAAGGCGTGGCTGATTTTGGCGCCAGCGACGACACCAGTGTGGCCTACGCCCGCGACAACAATTTCTACTACATCCCGGGCGAAGCTTTTCAGGTTCCGGCCTGGCCCGAGGACTACCTGCCACTTGGCGGTGAGCCGCACCCGCTGGCCGATGGCCAGTTTGACGAGTATCCAGCCAAATGGACCGGCAACGGCTCCCGCGCTGCCCAGCCAGACTTTGACGACTGGTACGAAACGGTCAAAATCAACTTCGGCGTGCGGCCTGATGGCAGTTACGACTTTGATAGCCTGCCAGCCGAGTATGCACAGAAAAGCATTGAGGATCACTATACCTTCTGGCAAGGCCGGGATGTGCCAGATTCCTGGAAGAAATTTCGTGACATCGTGCTGTACTGGATCGACATGGGTGTCGATGGCTTTCGTTACGACATGGCCGAAATGGTACCGGTCGAGTTCTGGAGTTACCTGAATTCGCACATCAAGCAGGTCAACCCGGATGCCTTCCTGCTGGCCGAAGTGTACCAGCCGCATCTGTACCGCGATTATCTGCAGCTGGGTCGGATGGATTACCTGTACGACAAGGTCGAGTTTTACGACAACCTGAAGTGGGCGATGCAAGGCCACGGCAGTACCGATGCGCTGGTGGAGGTGCAGGACAGCATGGCCGATATTGAGCATCATATGCTGCACTTTTTGGAAAACCACGATGAGCAGCGCATTGCCAGCCCGGAGTTTGCCGGCGACGCCCGCTTAGGGATGCCCGCCATGCTGATTTCAGCCACCATCAGCACCTCGCCAACCATGCTGTACTTTGGCCAGGAAGTCGGCGAAGCGGCCAGCGACGATGCCGGTTTTGGTAAGGCCAGCCGCACCACCATTTTTGATTACTGGGGCGTGCCGGCTCATCAGCGCTGGATGAACGGAGGCAAATTTGACGGCGGCGCTCTGACGGAAGCGGAGCGTGAGCTGCGTGATTTCTATGTGCGTTTGATGCGCTTTAGCGCCGAGCAGCCAGCCATGAACGGCCACTACGCCGAAATTCACCGCGCCAACCGGGCGGCGACCGAGCATTACGATGACAAGCTGCTGTCTTTCTTGCGCTGGACCGATGAACAGAAATTACTGATTGTTGCCAATGTACGGGATGCGGCTTACCCGCCGATGCAGCTGACTATTCCGGCAGAGCAGGTTGCCGCCTGGGGTTTGACCGATGGCAGTTACACCCTGACGGAACAGCTGTATGGTGAGCTGTCGGTGCCATTGACGGTGCAAAACGGTGTCGGCACTGTGCCATTGACGCTGGTGCCTTTGGCATCCTTGATCCTGCAACTGGAGCACTAAGCAATGCTTAAATCCATAGGTGCACTCTTTGTTAGCCTGCTGGTGTTTGCCAGCTGGCTGCTGCCAGCGCAGATACTGGACTACCAAAGCCATCAGCTGACGGATGAGGGCCTGCTGATCCAGACCAGCGCAGGTCAATTGACGCTGCGCTTCCATCAGCCTGCGGTGGTGGAAGTGTTTTATCAAAACGAGGGCGTAAAACAACTGCCATCCTTTACGTTGCCACAAAAACCTCAATTGCTGGCGGCTGGGCTGGAAACCAAGGGGGAGGTGCTGTATTACGGCACCGAAGCCCTGACGGTACGGGTTGCGACTAAGCCGCTGCGGCTGAGCTTTTTGCGCGATGGCGAGGTCTTTCTGGCCGAGGAGCAAGGCCTCTTTGTGCACGATACCCTGCGCGGTTTTCGTTTTCAGTTAAAGCCGGATGAAAAGCTACTCGGCGCCGGCCAGCGGGTGCTGGGCATGGACCGACGTGGTCACCGGCTGCCGCTGTACAACAAAGCGCACTACGGTTACACCACCGAGTCCGAGCAAATGTACTTCAGCATTCCCGGGGTGATTTCCAGCCACAACTACCTGCTGTTGTTTGATAACTCGGCCAGCGGCTTTATCGACCTGGGCAAAACCGAAGCCGATGTGCTGCAGTTTGAAGCCGTCGGTGGCCGTACCGGCTATCTTGTGGCTGCCGGCGACAGCCATCAGGACACGCTGCAGCAGTATTTGCAGGCCAGTGGCATGCCGCCACTACCCCCACGTTGGGCGCTCGGTAATTACGCCTCCCGCTTTGGTTACCGCACTGAGCAAGAAGCTCGCGACACCGTGCAGCGTTTCGTCGATCAGGGTTTTCCGCTCGATGCCATCGTACTGGACCTGTTCTGGTTTGGCCCCGATATTCAGGGCCATATGGGCAACCTGGCCTGGGATAAAGCAGCCTTTCCCAACCCGGAGCAAATGATCGCCGATTTTCGTGAGCTGGGCGTGAAAACCATTCTGATCACCGAACCTTTTATGCTGACCAGCTCCAATCGTTGGCAAGAAGCGGTGCGTGAGGATGTGCTGGCGCTGAATCTGGCCGGCAAGCCCAGAACCTTTGACTTTTATTTTGGCAACACCGGTCTAATTGATGTGTTCAAACCCGAGGCGGCTGAGTGGTTCTGGCAGATTTACCATGGCCTGATGCAGCAGGGCGTAGCGGGCTGGTGGGGCGATCTGGGCGAGCCGGAAGTGCACCCGCACGATGCCATTCACCGCCTGCCGCAAGGCACCGCTACCGCCGATGAAATTCACAATGCCTACGGCCATGAATGGGCCAAACTGGTGTTTGAGCGCCATGTGCGCGATTACCCGACGCTTCGGCCCTTTATCATGATGCGCTCCGGCGCACCGGGCTCGCAGCGCTACGGCATGATCCCCTGGACCGGCGATGTTGACCGCAGCTGGGATGGCCTGAAACCTCAAGTGGAGCTGGCGCTGCAAATGAGCCTGTTTGGCTTTGGCTACATCCACTCGGATCTGGGCGGTTTTGCCGGCGGTGAAACCTTCGATGCCGAAATGTACACCCGCTGGATGCAATTTGGGGTCTTTCAACCGGTGTACCGGCCGCATGCGCAGGAGCACATCGCGCCCGAGCCGGTGTTCCACGATGGCACCACCCAGCGTATTAGCCGTGACTTTATCCGTTTACGCTATCGTTTAACGCCGTACAACTACACCTTGGCCTACCAGCACAGCACCCGCGGTCTGCCTTTGATGCGCCCACTGTTTTGGCTAGAGCCGGACAACCCGGATTACCTGACAGAGAAAAACAGCTACCTTTGGGGCGATGCCTTTTTGGTGGCACCGGTCACCAAGCCTGGCGTTAGCAGCTGGACGGTCAATGCACCGGCCGGTGTCTGGTTTGATTTCTTTGCTGGCACTGCCTATCAAGGGGGGCAAAAGCTCGAGGTTCCGGTGACGCTGGAAACCATTCCTGTGCTGGTCAAAGCCGGTGCTTTTGTGCCGATGGTGGCGCCGCTGCAAAGCCTGGATCAGTACAGCACCGAGCAGCTGGAGCTGCACTACTGGCACCATGCCAGTGTGGGCCAAAGCGAAGGCGAGCTGTACGATGACGATGGCCATAGCCGCACCAGTTTAGAGGACGGCGCTTTTGAACTCTTGCAGTTCAGTGCCCGCAATCAACAGGATCAGCAACTGGAAATCAGTCTAAGCCGTCAGGGCGACTTCCCCGGCATGCCGGCAGCGCGCCAATTGATGTTGGTGGTGCACCAGGCCCCCGCGCACTGGCAGCAAGTACAGCTGGGCGAGCAGCGTTTTACCATCCAAGCCGAAGCGCTGGCTAAAGGCGAAACCGGCGCCTGGCGTAACCGCGATGGCGCCATAGTAGTGCAATTTAACTGGCAGCAGGATACTCAGCTGCAACTGCGTTAACCACCATTTCTCCCGTAAAAAACCAGCACAGTGGTCGGGTGCTGGTTTTTTTTGAGACATCCGCTTACATCTTTTCACCACTTCTTTCTGTCGTTTTGGTCGAAATACGACATCCTTAACCGACTAGCCTTAAAAGCAGTTCACAGGAGAGCGTGATGACCGATCAAGAGCATGCAAAGCAGATCCGGCAGTTGATAGACAGTTGGAGTAAGGCGGTAGCCTGTAAAGATGTCGAAGCCATTATGCAGTTTTACAGCCCGCCGTTACGGGCTTTTGATGCGATAGGACCGTTGCAGTTTCAAAGCCGCGATGCCTACCAACAGCACTGGCAGCACTGCATGACGTTCTGCCCTGGTGAGTTTCGTTTTGAAGTGCACCAGTTGGAAGTGCAGGCCGATACCGAATTGGCTTTTTGTCACTTCTTAAATTATGGCGGCGGCACGGACCACCAAGGCCAATTGCATCTGTGCTGGCTACGCTGTACTCAGTGCTGGCAACTGCAACCTGATGGCTGGAAAATCATCCACGAACACTTCTCAGTACCGGTGGAGATGGGATCCGGTCAGGGGCAGTTTGATCTAAAACCGGATGATGAGCGATGAGCAGGTTTGTCCCAGTCATACTTGACACCCTTGCAGTGCTATTTACCTGGCCGCAGGAATGTTGATTGCAAGTGTGTTAATAATGATGCATCTCTGAGGTTCTATTACTGCGGCCAGGCGTTATTCAATAAAACTTTGTTAATAATGAACTTGTAGTCTAAGCTTACTTTCATTAGAAACAGGCATTAAGTTACTGGTTTGACGCTATGAATAGCCATATTATTTTTATAGTTGTGACTGCATCCAGATTGGCTGGGTGGCTGCTAGTACTTTTTCTGCTTACAGGCTGCAACAAAAGCTCTCATCCAGAGAGGGATGCGATCTTTATTGTATCTTCATCCGCCAGCGCGGGGGGCACAGTATTTCCTGAATACCGAACTGTGCTTGGTGGGCAAGTAACTGCTTTTAGTATCTTACCGGATGAGGGTTACCGTATTGCTACCGCTACTGGCTGTGGAGGCTCTTTAAGTGACCATATTTATACGACGGATGTCATCAGTACCCAGTGCTCTATTGCTGTAACATTCGAGCTCAATGATTTTACTGTTGGCGCAGTAGTGAGTGGTGGGGGCCGAATAGCCCCTGACAGTGCAATGGTTAGTTATGGTACTTCAACGACTTTTACTTTATCCCCGGATGAGGGCTATACCTTAGCCAGTGCCAATGGTTGCGACGGCACCCTTACTGGCAATGTTTTTACAACGGGCATTATAAGGGAGCATTGTCTGGTCTTGGTGGTATTCGACCTGAGTCATTATGAAATCCATGCTTCCGCAGAGGTTGGTGGGAGCATTCAGCCAGCCAGCGTATCAGTAAGCCATGGTGCATCGACAGTATTCGAAGTAAGCAACGAAGAAGGCTTTGAACTTGCGACTATCAGTGGCTGTAATGGAGTTTTGGATGGAGCAAGCTACATCACAAGCGCAATCGTAGAACATTGTGAAGTGACTGCAAGTTTTGTGGTGGCTGCACCGCAGTTGCTTGATGTGGTGGCAGGAGATAGCGAGTTAACGTTTAGTTGGCTCGGTATCAGTGGTGGGGAGAGCTATAACCTTTATGTCGACACTGAGCCCAATATTGACGTAACAAGTTTTCCGGCGACCGCTAGCGGCACATTGTTGGAAAATGTTAGCAATCCATTTACATTAACTGGTTTAACCAATAATACGGCTTATTATGCGGTAGTGACAGCTACAGTGGGGTCTATGGAAGGCTTGACCAGCAATGAGATAATTGCTGCGCCAGAAGCGCCTTTTGTGGCTATTGGTGGATTGAACGATACAGGTATCTATTGGTGTGCGGACGCGACAATGAACCAGCAAGATTGCCCTGTTGTGGGCATGGGGTATCAGGGGCAGGATGGTGACTCTGGTCGGGATGCTGCCGCTCGTGCTGGCGCGTTAACAAAGTTAGGCCATGGTGCCACGGGATTTGATTTCACAAAAATTGCAGCGAATGGTAATGCACTGGCTTTGCAAAATACACCTTGGGATGCGGATGGCAGTGAAGCTGAAGGAAGCCAATGGAGCTGCGTTCGCGATAATGTAACAGGGCTCATTTGGGAAGTAAAAACACAGGATGGTGGCCTGCATGACCAAAGCAATACTTACTCATGGTTTGAGCCTGATAGCACTAGCAATGGTGGCGAGGACGGGACTTTAAATGGAGGCAGTTGTCTAGGTAGTGACTGCGATACCCATGCCTATGTGATGGCTGTCAATAGTAATGGGCTCTGTGGTGCAAGCGATTGGCGCTTGCCGACAAGATTTGAATTGCTTGGGCTGCTGCATAATGGCAGAGTGAATCCATCAATTGATATTGATTTTTTCCCAAATACACCTACCGGTTCATATTGGTGGACGTCTTCAAGTTATGCTGGATACAGTTCCTATGCCTGGGGTATTGCATTTTACTATGGGTACCCTAACTTCCGGTACAAGCACTATGGGTATCATGTACGACTGGTTCGGCATGCCCTCTAAGTTCTTGCCATTGGCAGGCCCGGCACTGCTTTCAGGCCTACGGCATTTTGTTGCCTTGGGGGGGGGCTGCTCCATATTACTTTTTTGGGAGGAAAACAATGTTCCCAGTCTTGTCTAAATCCATGTTACTGCTTGCCGGGCTTTTAGCTTTGGTTGGGGTAGGACATTCAGCTATGGCCGCTGACGTCTGTGCGAATGAGAATACGGCAATCCCTTTTCGAACTCCAAGTACAGACTTTCAGGTACACGGGGACGGCACTATCTCTCAACACTCAACCAAATTGATGTGGATGCAGTGCAGTATAGGACAAAGTTGGGATGGTGCTGGATGTGTCGGTGTGATGAACAGTTACCACTGGCTTGATGCTTTACAAATGGCGGAAAGCTTTAGCTTTGCAGGTTACAGCGATTGGCGTTTACCCAATAAAAATGAGTTGGCTGCAATCATTGAAGAACGCTGCTGGTCTCCCAGTGTAAATACCGCTAACTTTCCGGATGCTTCGGATGGTACTTACTGGACATCATCACCGCATGTCAAATACAGCACCCAGTCATGGAGTGTCCATTTTTTCATTGGCTCAATTACTGGCACAGATAAGAGCTCTGAGCTTTACGTACGGTTAGTGCGGTTTGATGAATAATGTTTACGTACAACGATGAGCGGTTGGTAACCATTAAATGGGTTATGTGGGGAAGCGCCCAAAAGTTTAACTAAGCTGCTGTTGAACATGCAGTTTGAATTACAGCCATATTTGCCAGCTCCTTGCACCAGTGGGTGACACTTTTGCTGGTTTGAATACGTATTCATCTTGTTGTTGCACCATAATAGGGTTATCAAAGACAGATCAACAGCGGTTTTAGAGAATAACAATGCAACAGCAAAAACCTGATCTTAGTTTTTGGCAAATCTGGAACATGTGCCTGGGCTTTTTTGGCATTCAGTTTGGCTTTGCCCTGCAAAATGGCAATGTAAGCCGGATTTTCCAAACCCTGGGCGCCGAGATGGACCAGATTGCTATCCTCTGGGTAGCAGCGCCGTTAACCGGCTTGCTGGTGCAGCCCATCGTCGGTCACTTTAGCGACAAAACCTGGACCAAACTGGGCCGGCGCCGGCCTTTCTTCCTCTATGGCGCCATTGCCACCACCCTGGCACTAATTTTTATGCCGAACTCACCGCATTTGTGGGTAGCTGCCATGATGCTGTGGATTTTGGATGCGGCCATTAACGTCACCATGGAGCCGTTCCGGGCCTTTGTTGGCGATAACCTGAACAAGAAGCAGCGGCCGCAGGGCTTTGCCATGCAAAGCTTCTTTATTGGCGTGGGGGCCGTTGTTGCCTCGGCGCTGCCCTGGATGATGACCAACTGGTTTGGTGTGTCCAACATTGCGCCGGAAGGCATGATCCCGGACTCGGTGGTCTATTCCTTCTATGCCGGTGGTGTGGTGCTGTTCCTGGCGGTAGGTTGGACCATTTTGCGCAGCAAAGAGTACAGCCCGGATCAGCTGGCGGCCTTTGAAGCGGCCGAGCAGCAGGCCAACCCGGTGGAAGTCGAAGTCGTCAAAGTCCGCGACAACTACTGGGCCAGTGGCGCTGCGGCTGTGGTGATTGGCGTGCTGTTCTGGGGCTTTGTTTACCTGCAACAGCTGGATCAGAACCTGTATTTGCTGGGCGCTCTGATTGCCTCCTTTGGCGTGCTGCAATGGCTGACCAGCTGGTTTAAGCAGCAGAATAACCGCAACATGCTGGTGCAGATTATTGATGACCTTTATGCCATGCCGGGCACCATGAAGCAACTGGCGGTGGTGCAGTTTTTCTCCTGGTTCCCGCTCTTTGCCATGTGGATTTACACCACGGCCGCCGTCACCAGTCATCACTATGGCACTTCGGACACCACCTCGCTGGCGTACAATACCGGTGCTGATTGGGTCGGTGTCTTGTTTGCTGTGTACAATGGCTTTGCCGCTATTGCTGCCTTGATTATCCCCTGGCTGGCCCGCCGTATCACCACCCAGCGCACTCACAGCATTAATCTGACCTGTGGTGCCCTGGGGCTGTTTTCCTTCTTTTGGATCCAGGATCCAGCCTTATTGTGGTTGCCGATGATTGGCATTGGCATTGCCTGGGCTTCGATTTTGTCCTTGCCCTATGCCATGCTGTCGAACAGCCTGCCAGCCCATAAAATGGGCATTTACATGGGCATCTTCAACATCTTTATTGTGTTGCCGCAACTGTTGGCGGCAGCCATTTTGGGCAGCTTGCTGAAGTACTTCTTCGGCGGCGAGGCCATTTATGCGTTGGCACTGGGCGGGGTCAGTTACTTGATCGCCGCTGTCTATGTGCTCTTTGTTCGAACCAGCAAAACAGTCAAAGGATAAGTGATGCAACTGAATCCCTGGTTTTCTACCACCCTTAAGGCCGCTGGCCTGGCGACCGCTCTGGCTGCGGTCAGCGCTTGCCAGCCGGCACCCGAGTCGGGTTATCAAGCCCCAACTGCAGCGCCTTTCGAGCAGACCGAAGCCCCCTGGTGGGATGATGCGGTTTTTTATCAAATCTGGCCGCGTAGTTTTTACGATACCAGCGGTGATGGTCATGGCGATTTTAATGGCATGACCGCCAAACTGCCTTATTTATCTGAGCTAGGCATTGATGCCATCTGGCTGACGCCGATGTTTGAAGCGCCGTCTTACCATGGCTATGACTTTACCGAGTTTTATCAGGTGGAGTCAGATTACGGTACCATGGCGGATTTTGAACGCTTTTTGCAACAAGCTGAAGAGCGCGGTATCCGGGTGATTCTGGATCTGGTGATCAACCACATTTCCCGTGAACACCAGTGGTTTCAGCGCTCAGCCCAGCGCATTGAGCCGTACAGCGATTACTTTATCTGGCGGGAAAGCCTGCCAGAAACCGGCAAAGGCTGGGGTCATGCCTGGTCAGATAACGATATGCCTGAAGCGGTCTGGCATTTTGATGAGACCCGGGGCGAGTACTACTACGCCGCCTTTGGTGCCACCCAGCCGGATCTGAATCTGGAGCACCCGGATGTGATCGAAGAAATGAAACGGATGGCCAAATTCTGGCTGGATAAAGGGGTTGATGGCTTCCGGCTCGATGCGGTGCGCTTTGTGATAGAGCGTGGCCCTAGCGGTCAGGCCGACTTGCCCGAGACCATTGATTACTGGAAAGACTTCAATGCCTTTGTTAAAAGCGTCAATCCAGAAGCCTACTTAGTGGGCGAAGCCTGGGTTGATATCCCGGTGGCGGCCAAATACTGGGGGGAAGGCAAAGGGCTGGATCAGGGCTTTGATTTTGAGTTTGGTTACATTGTGCTGGATATGCTGCAGCAAGGCTTGGCCACAGAAGCCCAGTTTGGCACCATGAGCCAGCAGTCCGGTCAGGCTGAAGATGGTGCCTTGCATCCACTGGCACAGAATGTGCAGCGCCGGCTGGAGTCGGGCGCACCGCTGGCCTTCTTCACGCCGTTTTTAACCAATCACGATCAGGACCGAGTGGGCTTCCAACTGCAGGAAAGTCAAGCCAAAGCCAAGCAGGCAGCTGCCTTATTGTTTAGCTCGCCAGGGACTAAATACATCTACTACGGTGAAGAAATTGGCATGACCCAGCAGCAAAGTGGCCATGATGTGTACAAGCGGGCGCCGATGCTGTGGGACCAAAGCCATCAGGCAGGTTTTACCCAGGCTGAGCTTAGCTGGGTGCAGCAAAAAGAGCTCTTTACCCAGGCGTTTGATCCCTGGTGGCCGGATTTTCTGGCGCAGCAGCTGGCTGCAGGTGATCGTACGGTAGCAGCGCAACGTGCTCAGCCGGATTCCTTGTGGCAATTGCATCGTTTGCTGATCGCGATGCAAAAGCAGCGGCCGGAAATGCGTTTGGCGGGCTCTTACCAGGTGCAATCACCGCAGCAGGGCATTCTGACGGTGACACGTGAGCTGGGTGAGCAGCGCACGGTGTTTGTGCTGAATCTGGCCGGTGAAATGGCGGATATTGCCACCCTGCTGGCAGAGCATAGCAGTCTGTCAGTAAGTTGGGGCTTTGATTTGGATGGCAGCTTGTTGGCCAGCGATGGCCTGCTGATCTTGCAGTCAAGGTAGTAAAGCAGAGAGCAGGGCTGCATGAAAGGCGCAGCCCTGGTTTATTTAATTGCCCAGTAATTCATTCAGCTCTTTTTTGACATCATTCATCAGTTGTTGCTGAGCCTTTTTTGCATTATTGCATTTGGCAATATCGGTGTTTTCACCTTTTAGTTGAAGTTCGGCACACTCCATCATGACCTTGGCCAAAAGCTCCGGATCCTTGGCCAGTTTATCGGCAGAAGGAGCTCCGCCACAAGCCAGCAAAAGCAGGCTAGAACTGAGTAACACGCTGATTTTTTTCATTCCTTATCCTTTTAATGTGGTACCGCAGGAGGCGCGGATGATGGTTTTTGGCTCAATTTGATTGGTTTCAATCGGTTGATTGTTCACCAGGCGAAGCAGATTCTCTACCAGCATTTCACCAGCCAAAGTGGTGTCTTGCTGAATAGTGCTCAGTGGTGGTGTGGTGTATGAAGCAACCGGAATATCATCAAAACCCATCACCGCGATATCGTCTGGTACCCGAAGTCCGCGCTGTTGAATGCCTTGCATGACACCTATGGCGATCAAGTCACTGGCGCAGAAAATAGCATCGACAGCTTTGCCGCTATCCAACAGGTTCTGTACGGCCAACTGGCCCGCTTGTTCGGTTGAAATGGCATTGAACTGGGCAATAGCGTCGTGGCGGATACCGCCTTGTTGCAGCGCATCGCTAAAACCGAGGAAGCGTTGACTAAACTCCGGGCTACCAGCGGAGGCATTGCCTATAAAGGCAAATCGCTTGTGGCCCAAAGACAACAAATGTTCGCCAGCCAGACGGCCACCCTGACGGTTGTTGCTGCGAATGGTAAAATCCGGGTGACCTTCGACATCGGCCCCCCAGCAGACAAAATGGGTTTCCTGCGCCAGTAGCTTGTTCAGCTTTTCCTCGTAATCCTGGTAGTCGCCATAGCCGAGTAAAATGATGCCATCGGCTTTTTTCGTATCTTCGTAATCGGCATGCCAGTCATTGCTTAGCTGCTGAAAGGACACCAATAAATCCTGCCCACGCTTGGCGCAGGCGCGGGTAATGCTGCCAAGCATGGATAAGAAAAATGGATTGATCAGCGACTCATCGGTGGTGGGATCTTCAAACAGCAACAAGGCCAGGGTACTGCTGCGCTGCTTACGCAGGTTGCTGGCATTTTTATCCACCTTGTAGTTGAGCTGGCGGGCAATGGCCTGCACCTTATCTCTGGTCTCTTTATTGACCTGAGGGCTGTCGCGTAAGGCCCGGGATACGGTAGATTGCGATACACCAGCCAGGTAAGCAATATCGAAGGATGTGGCTTTTTCTTTCATGGATTACGCTCAACTGTGGCTCGTTATGCCAATGGTTTTGCAACGAGCCAGATAAAGAAAGATACCGGAGCGACAACGACTTAATTAAGGTCTTTGCAGACACCTGCTTCCTATCATAGTCGGAAGCAGGTTGGGATTCAAATGCTGAAGCAAAGGAGGGTAAGTTAACTGCTCTGGAATACCGGTTCCAGCAAGCGGAAGCTGCCGCTATCGGCATCCATCTCGGCCGAGGCACCCACAGGGACAATAAACTGGCGCGGTATATGGCCAATCATGGCACCGGTGTAGGCTGGTATATTCAGTGGCAGGATGTAATCGTCCAAAATATCGTCCAGTGTCAGGCTACCCCAGCCACCGCCAGGCTCACAACGGGCACAATCCCCAAAGATAAAGCCGCTGATTTGCGCCAGAGCACCACTTAAACGCAGAGTACTGAGCATCCGATCGATTTTGTAGGGGGGCTCATTGATGTCTTCTAAGAACAGAATTTTATTGGTAAAGTCTGGCAAGTAAGGGGTTCCTGCCAAAGAGGTTAAAACGGTCAGGTTGCCGCCAATGAGTTCACCCCTGGCCTTTCCACCGCGAATGGTACTGGTGCGGTTGCTACGCACTATAATATCATCTTCAGGCCTATGTTCGTTTTGAAAGTTAATCAACTCGCGCTGAAAAAACAGTTGTTCAAACTGCTGGACATTGAAGTCGTGCCAACGACTGCTGCCATTGGGACCATGGAAAGTGATCAGGCCGGTTTTAGCATGCAAGGCATTATGAATGGCGGTAATATCGGAGTAACCCAGTACGATTTTGGGATGCTTGCGTACCAGATCGTAATCAATCAACGGTAGAATGCGGGCTGCACCTGAGCCACCACGCAGGCAGATCACGGCTTTTACCTCAGGATCGGCAAACATGGCATTAAAGTCAGCGGCTCTGTCAGCATCCTGGCCAGCCAGGTGACCATGCCTGCTTTGGAAGTGCGGGCCGGTTTTTACCTTAAAGCCAAGAGCTTGCATGGACTCTACAGCAAATTGAGCGTCCATCCTGCTTGCAATGGCAGCCGATGGACTGACTACCCCTATGGTGTCACCACGCTTGAGCGGAAGTGGACGTAGTTTTCCACCAGGATTGATAGCGCTTTGGACCATGCCCACACTGCTCATCAGTGGCAGTAAAGTAGAGGCGATACCAAGTTTTATAAAGTTGCGTTTATTCATGCAAGCGACTCCCATCAGAGTAAACTGTGACCAGTCTAATACAATTATTTATTACTATCCAAGTTGAATTTCGGAATTTTTTATTCCTGCTAGCGGTCTCTCAACATCGGATAAATTGTGAAACAATGTTAACTCTATTCTGCCTATCTCGAGTCAGTGATAAACTGAGGGTATTCGGATTTATGGAGCAGCTGCGAATGAGAGTGTTGCAAGCGGCTACTTTACTGTTAGCTTCTACTTGGGCTTTTGCGGGCGACAAAGACACGCTGGACGATGGCTATGTAGAGCAATCAAGCTGGCGCTTGTCACTGGCTGTTGGTGCTGGCCAAAGCTCCAGTCCGCTGTATGATGCTGCCAATATGCCACTCTATCTGATGCCGGATATTAGCTATTATGGCAAAGTCGCCTTCTTTGACAACGGCATACTGGGAGCAGGGGTGGATCTCTCACCACACTGGAGTATCAGTTTGGTAAGCCGGTTAAATCCTGAAAAAGGCTATTTTTACCGCTGGCATGTCTCACGCATTCCCTCCATGGAGTACACCTTTGCCAATATGCCGACTGTCTCCCTGGATGCACGGACAGCAGAGCAACAGGTTTCTGTCAATGAAGTGGAGCGACGACCTACCGCCTGGGATGGTGGGGTTCAACTAAACGCCTGGTTTGATGATTGGACACTACGACTGAATGGCTGGACAGATATCAGTGGTCAGCACCATGGCCATGAGCTTAGTGCCGTGGCAGGCCGTCAGTTGGGTACAGCTTGGGGTCAATGGCGCTTCAGTGCTGGTTTATTCTGGAAAAGTGAAAACCTGATGCAGCGTTATTATGGTCTTGGTCCGGACGAGGCTACCTATCTGCCGCGTTATCAGGCTAAAGCCAGTCTGCAACCTGAGCTGGGATTGTATTGGTCCTTGCCGCTGACTGACGGATGGCGCATGATGGCCTTTTACCGTTATCGCTGGCTGGATACTGCTATGACCCGAAGTCCCCTGGTGGAGCAATCGTATCAGCACAGTTGGTTCTTAGGCTGGAGCTACCGATTTTTCTGATGATGGGATTATTATCTAAGACGGCATGGATGCTGCTGATGCCATTATCTGTGAATCCTGCCGAGCAGTGCACCTCTGGCTTGTGCTGGTCGGCCAGCCCTATGGTGTGTATTGCCAGTGCTCAGGGCGAACGTTGTGAAGCCGATTTGCATGTGGTGTGGTCCAGCCCGGTACCGGTTGATCTGTGCTTGTACCTGGCTGATGAAGCTCTGAGTTGTTGGCAACAACAACATCAGGGGCAGTGGGCTTCTCGTTTAATTTGGCCTGAACAGGCTATTTTGTCATTACGGGATGCTGAGCAGGTGTTCCTGGATGAAACCCTGAAAACAGTCAGTCGTCAACCAAAGCGACGCCGACGCCTGGTGGCACCTTGGAGTGTATTCTAATGAGTAAAGTATTGTTGGTAGAGGATGATCCGCGCTTGGCTGAGTTGGTGCAAAGCTACCTGATACAGCACGGGTTTTTGGTTGAGGTGCAAGGCAATGGACTGGAAGTTGCTGCACATTGCCAGCGTTTTCAGCCGGACCTGATTATTTTGGATTTGATGCTACCGGGACTGGATGGTTATGGTGTATGCCGCCAGATCCGGCCAGGGTTTCATGGACCTATTTTGATGTTAACCGCGCGCCAGAGTGATATTGATCAGGTGCTGGGTTTGGAGCTCGGGGCGGATGATTATGTGATTAAGCCAGTGGAGCCTCGCGTTTTACTGGCTCGCATTCATGCGTTGTTAAGACGGCGCCATTCAACCGAACCTGGTCAGACCCATGAGCTGAGCTTTGGTCAGTTGCAATTAAAACGTCGGGCCAGGGAAGCCTTCCTGGCGGGTGAGCGAGTCGATTTAACCAGTTATGAATTTGATTTGCTCTGGATGCTGGCAGTACATGCCGGCCAGACCGTCCGCCGGGAAGAAATTCATCAACAGGTCATAGGCCGGCCTTACGATGGCCTGGATCGCACTGTCGATGTTCGGGTGTCGCATTTACGTAAAAAGCTGGCGGATAATACCGAAACACCCTATCGAATAAAAACTGTGTGGGGTAAAGGCTATTTGTTTGTTGCGGACGCCTGGTCGGCCTGATGCAGCGTTTGTTTCTACAGTTTTATTTATTTCTGCTGGTACTGTTGATAGCTCTTGGCTGGAGCATTGAGCAGTTATGGCAGGTCTGGTCTAAAGATGAGCTACCGCCTTCCGTTGCCTTGTGGCAGCAGCAAATTAAGCTGGTACTGCAACAGCCAAGGCCAGATTTATCGGCTCAGTTGGCTTTGCCGGCACAAGTTTTGCCAATGGAAAGTGTGCCTTTTCCGGCAGCAGAAATGCATGCGCTGGCACAAGGTGAGATTATTCCACTTTTCGGCCACCAGAATGAGTTGTATCTGTTTGCTTTGGGGCAAGAGCAACTCTGGCAGTTTGGTCCAGTTCAGCTGGAGGCTTCGTCGCCACTTCGGCTTTGGTTGACTTTGCTGTTTTTCCTGCTGCTGGGGATAGCGGTTGCTTTATGGCTTTGGCCTCTGGCGCGTGATATTCGGCATTTGCAACGGGATCTTAGTGTGGTTGGCCGGGGTAAGCCATTACAGGTTAGCTTACCCGGTTACTCAATGCTGGCTCCCATCGCCGATAGTGTGCGTCAAATGCAGGCACAGATTCAGCGTTTATTGTCGCTGCAAAAAGAAATGACGCATGCGGTATCGCATGAACTCCGTACGCCGTTGGCCCGGTTGAGTTTTGCGCTGGAAATGGCCAGCCAGTTGAATGCTCAGGAAAAGCAATTAATGCAGCAGGATGTGCTGGTACTGCAGCGGCTGGTGGATGAAATGCTGGATTATGCCCGGTTGGAAGTGGCGATGCCTCAGCTCCAACCCGAGCAAGTGGATTTGTCAGAGCTGTTACACAGCCTGCAGGAACAACTGGCGGTGTTACCTGGTCCGGCTATTGAGTTGAAAGTGCCGCTCCCCTGCTGTTGTGCCGCGGATGGGCACTATCTGGAGCGGGCTATTGTCAATTTGCTGCAAAATGCCAAAGGATTTGCCCACAGCAGGATCCTGGCTACAGTGGAGCTGAAGTCAGGTCAGTTATGGTTGCATGTCGACGATGACGGCCCAGGCGTACCGGATGCCGTCAGGCATGAGATCACTAAGCCATTCCAGCGCTTGGACGAGCCAAGGCGTGCTGGCACCGGTGGTTTTGGCCTGGGACTGGCTATTGTCAGCCGGATTATGGAGTGGCACCAGGGGCGTCTGGTCATTGGCCAGAGCCCATTGGGAGGAGCTCGCTTTAGTCTGGTGTTACAAACCTAAGTCACGTAAAAAGTCTTCATCTACATCCGGGCTCACCTGATCGGCCACTTCGTAATTGCCCTGTTTGGCATTGGCCAGAATATCATCAGGGTGTTCTTGTTCGACTTTTTCAAATTCATGCAACTGAATAAACTCGGTTTTATCCATGGCCAGTTCTAGATAAAAAATATTGTGCTCAGGCGTACTAAAGGTGACCCGTCTGGCTTGGGGTTGATCCAACTGCGTATTAATAAGGATTTGCACTTGCTTGTTGATGGCCATCATTTTGGGCTGGCTTTGATTGATGGAGGTTTGAAGGTCGATCCGCACTTTGTTGGTAAAATCACCAACAATCTGGTTCATCAGCTCGCCCATCACATTGCCGACTTCATCCGAGGTATGAAATTGCGCCAGTTCGGACTCTGGCATGCCCATGCTCATCATGTACTTGCGGTAGATTTCCATCGCAGCCTGAGAGGTAAAGTTGATGACCACCAAGCCGGAAAAGCCACCATCAAACAGCACAAAACAACCGAGATCTGGTCGCAAGCAGGTCTTTTGAATTTTCTGGACCATGGGTGAGTAATTCACCTCGCGGTTACCAGCCGCAGCCAGTACTTCGCTGACCGACTGACACAGGGTCAGCAGAATATCTTCGGTAGCGACGATTTTATTTTTTTTCATGGGGCGTCCTGTTACAGCTATATTTTTGTCAGTATAAGACGAAATAGAGCGCTGCGCCTAGCTTGTCGTGACGATGTTCCTTTATAAAGGCCAGAAAAACAGCAACGCCGGAATGGCAACCGCTATTACCACCAGCTCCATCGGCAAACCGAGCCGCCAGTAATCACCAAAGCGAAAACCGCCGGGCCCCAGAATCAGCGTGTTATTCTGGTGACCAATAGGTGTTAAGAAAGCACAGGAGGCACCGATAGCAACGGCCATTAAAAAAGGATCGGCTTGCACATCCAGTTGATTGGCCACACTGATAGCAATAGGGCACATCATGGCTGCCGTTGCCGCATTGTTCATAAAGTCCGACAGTGTCATGGTGAGCACTAAGATCAATGCCAGTGCCAGTACAGCATTGTCACCTGCTAAATAAAACAACATGTTTCTCGCCAGCATATCGGCTGCGCCTGTGGTGGCCATGGCTCCTGCCACCGGGATTAAACAGGCCAGCAGTACAATCACCGGCCAGTCAATGGCCGTGTAGACTTTACGAAGAGGCATCACTTTTAGTGCCATAATGGCCAGCATACCGGCAGCAAAAGAGATGGCTGCCGGAAGTAGCCCAAAGGCAGCGCCACAAATGGCTCCCAACATAATCAGACTGGCAAATACGGTATTGCGTTTTTCAGGCACCCGGATTTGGCGTTCGGCCAAAGGTACACAGCCAAAATCGGCTGCGAATACCGTAAGAGCTTCTTCCTGCCCCTGCAGCAGCAACACATCACCTGCCTGCAAAGTGGTTCTGCGAACACGTTTGTACGAACGCAGCCCTTGGCGGGAGAGCGCAAGCAGGTGAATATTAAAACGGCGGCGTAAGTTCAGGGTTGCTGCTGTCCGACCTATCAGATCGGAGTTCGGGAGTATTGCCAGCTCCTGAAGGTGGAGCTCAGCATTGTCTTCATTTTTTTGTTTTTCTTTACTGGTCGCGCTGATTTCTGCCTTTTGCTTGTCCTCATTATCTTTTTGATTAACAGGACTTTCTTCCAACGAAAGTCCCAGATTGGATAGCAGAGAGCCTAAACTTTCTGGTTCAGCCTCAATGATCAGTACATCCTGATCAACCAAGCGGTAATAACCGGGCGGCGATGGTGCCCGGTAATTGTTCCGAACAATGCCTACCACCTGGGCATCGAGTTGCTCCAGTTTTATTTCCAGTTCCCGCAACGGGATATCGACCAGTTTGCTTTCTTTGGTAATACGGATTTCTGTCAGGTATTTGCCAGTTTCAAAGCTACTGACATCTGCTCTGTTGCGAACAGGGACCAATCGCCAGCCAATGAAAGCCACAAAAACCACTCCGATCAAGGCGACCAGCACACCAACCGGGCTGTAATCAAACATAGCAAAACCACGCTCCGCTGTTTCGGCGCGAAAACCTGAGACTATCAGGTTCGGTGGGGTGCCAATCAACGTGGTCATGCCGCCCAAAATGGAACCAAAAGCTACTGGCATCAACACCTGGCCCGGAGCAAGGTTGACTCTGGCCGCCACCTGAATCGCGATGGGCATCAATAACGCCAGGGCCCCGACATTATTCATAAAAGCGGATAGAATTGCAGCCAAAGCAGTGAGTGCTGTGATGGTTAGGGTGGGCCCTGCCTGTTTGGGCAGTACTTTCATCGCCAGTACATCAACTGCCCCTGTGGCTTGCAAAGCCTGACTAAGTACCAATACGCAGGCGACAGTAATCACTGCCGGATGGCCAAAGCCGTTAAAGGCTTCATCGGTTGGCACCAGCCCAAACAGCACACAAGCCAGTAAGCTGGCCAAAGCAATCATATCGTGCCGCCAACGTCCGGATAAAAATAACACTACTGTGATGGCCAAAATGGCAAAGATTAAAAGCTGTGCTGGTTCCACTATCAAGCCTTCATTATTGACGTGACGCGCCGCTATGTTGTCATCACTATCCGACAGGATGGAAATTTTCGCAAGCTTACGGTTGAAGATCGCCGCCTGGCCTCAATTTTGCTATGATACGCTTACTTGTCTTAGCTACTGGACTTTCCCTATGCAGCAACTCATTTTGCAAACCCCGGACGACTGGCATCTGCATTTTCGCGATGGCGATCTGTTAAAGGATACGGTTCCGGCGACGGCCCGCAGTTTTCACCGTGCTATTGTGATGCCGAATCTGGTGCCTCCGGTGACGACCGCTGAATTGGCTGTGGCTTATCGTGAACGTATCCTGGCAGCACGGCCTGTCGGCAGCAGCTTTGAGCCGCTGATGACGTTATTTTTGACCGATAAAACCTCAGCGGAGGATATCGCAGCAGCTAAGGCGGCTGGTGTGATTGCAGCCAAGCTGTATCCGGCAGGGGCGACCACCAACTCCAACGATGCGGTCAGTGCGCTGGATAGTCTGTACCCGGTGTTTGAAGCTATGGCGAAAGAAGGCATGCTGTTGTTGGTGCATGGCGAAGTGACCAATGCCGATATTGATATTTTTGATCGGGAAAAAGTTTTTATCGATCGTTATCTGCAGCACATAGTAGCGCGCTTACCGGAGCTTAAAGTGGTGTTTGAGCACATCACCACCGCTGATGCGGCTCAGTTTGTGCAAGAGGCTGCTGCTAATGTTGCGGCCACTATTACACCACAACACCTGATGTTGAATCGCAATGACTTATTGGTCGGTGGGATCCGGCCCCACAATTACTGCTTGCCGGTGCTTAAACGCAGTACCCACCAGCAGGCATTACGCGCTGCGGTAGCCTCAGGTTCGGCTAAGTTTTTCCTGGGTACGGATTCAGCACCTCATGTAAAACACCGTAAAGAGTCTAGTTGTGGTTGTGCCGGCTGTTACAGCGCACCTTGTGCCATTGAGTTGTATGCCGAGGTGTTTGATGACTTGGGTTGCCTGGATAAGCTGGAAGGGTTTGCCAGTCATTACGGTCCGGATTTTTATGGCTTGCCGCGCAATACCGGTACCATAGTATTGCAACGCCAGGATTGGCAGGTACCGGAAGAGTTGTCGCTCACCAATGGTGATACCATAGTGCCTTTTCATGCTGGTCAGGCGCTGAAGTGGAAGCAACTGTAGTCCCTTGAGTGGCCGCCTAACCTTTCAGATAGCTGAGCAGCCGTTCCAGGGCGCGGTAGCTCAGTGCTTCCATTAAATGCTCTTTCCGAATATGTGGTAACTCCTGCAAATCGGCAATGGTACGCGCTACCTTGATCAGCTTGTGGTAACTGCGAGCTGAAAGTTTCAACTGATGGATAGTATCTTCCAGAAAAGCGGCATCCTGAGTGCTCAAAGGGCAATGCTGATTGATTTCGGCCGCCGACAAACGGGCATTGGCTTTGCCTTGACGCGCCAACTGGATCGCCCGTGCTGCCAGTACCCGCTGCCGTACCTCAGCGCTACTTTCTGCTGCGACACCTTGCTGGCTGAGCATACCTTTAGGCAATAAAGGCACATCAATTTGCAACTCAATACGATCAAGAAAAGGGCCAGAAATCCGGTTCAGGTATCGCATCACCTGCTCCGGACTGGCGCGGCCATCGTCATGGTGACCGGTGGGGCTGGGGTTCAGTGCTGCTATCAATTGAAATTGAGCTGGAAACTCAGCCTGGCGGGCGGCGCGGGAAATATGGATCCAGCCCGTCTCCAGAGGCTCCCTGAGCACATCAAGCACCTTACGAGGGAACTCTGGTAATTCGTCCAAAAACAACACACCATGATGGGCCAACGAGATTTCACCTGGTTTGGGCACAGGGCCGCCACCAACCAGAGCCACGGCTGAGCTGGTATGGTGTGGTTGTCGGAAAGGTCGCTGTTGCCAGTCGGTCATGGCGCGGGGCATGCCGGCTATCGAATACAGCGCGGCTGTTTGCAGGGCTTCCTCTTCAGTCAGTTCTGGTAAAATGGCTGGTAAACGCTGGGCCAGCATGGATTTACCGGTACCCGCAGGCCCCAGCATTAATAGGTTGTGTTCGCCGGCGGCGGCGATTTCCAGTGCCCGCTTGGCAGCCGTTTGACCTTTAACATCGGCCAGGTCGGGCCATGATTTGGCACTTTCCAGCTGTAAAGCTGGTATAGGTGGCAGCGCCTGCCCTGATTGCAAAAAGCTGTGAACCTGCAACAAATGGCTGGCACCGAAGACTGTGGCTTTGGGGACTTGCTGGGCCTGGGCTGCGTTCAGCATTGGCATCAGGGTAGCTCGGCCCGCATCACGGCTGGCCATTGCCACAGGTATTTCACCCACTATGGTACGGATTTCACCAGATAAGGCCAGCTCCCCCACAAACTCATAACCTGCGATGCTTTGTTCCGCCAACTGGCCGCTGGCAACAATAATGCCCAATGCGATGGGTAAATCAAAACGGCCACCTTCTTTAGGGAGGTCTGCCGGTGCCAGGTTAACGGTAATTTTACGATCAGGGAAGGCAAAGCCACTATTGATCAAAGCACTGCGAACTCTGTCTCTGGATTCTTTCACGGAGGCTTCCGGCAAACCTACCAGGTGAAAAGCAGGCAAGCCATTGGCAATGTGCACTTCAACGGTAACAAGGGGGGCGGCCAATCCATGGCGCGCCCTGCTAAAAACAATGGCTAATGACATCCTGTCTCCACAATTACCGACGAATGAAATCACATCTCAGTCATTATTGATCAAAAAGTTTAAAATATGCAAATAAAATGATTTGTTTTTGGTTTTTTTTTGTCGGTGCGACTTATTCTTGCGGGCATTCCGAGATCCAGTACACTACACTAAGACTTTGCTTGTTTTGAATCATCAATTTACGGAGGCTGCATGCAGCAATTCTGGCTAAACAGTGCGCTGCGCCATCCCTGGCTTACTATCAGTTGGGCTTTGTTGGCTATTTTGATTCTATCGGCTGGCATGAGCCAGTTGTACTTCCGAGGAGATTACCGGATCTTTTTTTCGCCGGATAATCCTCAAATGTTGGCATTTGAGCAAATGCAGAATGAATTCAATAAAAGCGATAACATTCTGATTGCGATTGCGCCCAGGCAAGGGGATGTGTTTACTACCGACATATTGGAACTGATATGGCGATACACAGACGCTGCCTGGCAAACACCTTATTCCAGCAGGGTCGACTCCATCACCAACTTTCAGCATACAGAAGCGGTGGATGATGATTTGCTGGTGGAGGATTTGTTGTTACAGCCAGCCATGTTGGATGAGAGCAAGCTGGCTGCCATCCGTCAGGTCGCACTGAGCGAACCGGCGCTTTACCGGAGTCTGGTGTCCACAGATGGCAAGGTTGCTGCCATCAATGTCATTGTGCAGTTGCCTGAAATCGATCAGAACCAGGAGGTGGTGGATGCCTATGAATTTGTACTGGCGCTTAGCGAACAGTTTGCAGTCGAGTATCCGGAGGTAGACTTTTACCATGCCGGTATTCTGGCATTAAACTATGCCTTTGCCAGTGAAGCGGAAAAGGATGCCAGTACTCTGGTGCCTTTGATGTTCCTGGTTATTGTACTGATGTTGTTGCTGTTATTACGCTCCTTTGCTGCCGCCATGGCGACGGTGATTATCATTATCGTGACCATCCTAAGTACGCTGGGCATTGCCGGCTGGCTGGGCATCTTCTTAAGTACTGCTACTGTCAATGTGCCGACTATAGTGATGACGCTGGCAGTGGCTGATTGTGTGCATGTGATTGCTTCCATGCAATATGCACTGCGTCAGGGTAAAAGCAAAGAGGAAGCCATCCACTACAGCATGACGCGCAACCTGGTACCGATTTTTATTACCAGCATTACCACTTCCATTGGTTTTTTAACATTAAATTTTTCCGAAGTACCGATATTACGCGACCTTGGCAATATGACGGCAGTTGGTGTGATGTTGGCTTGCTTGTTTAGCGTGACTTTATTGCCTGCTTTGTTACGCCTCTTGCCTGCCAAAGTAGTTCCGGTGAGCCATACAGCCAATGGCATAGAAAAGCTGGCCAACTTCGTGGTGTTGCAACACCGTAGAATTTTGCCGGTGGGCATTATACTGATGCTGGGGGTGGCGGCATTTGCAGCGACCAATCAGGTGAATGATGTGGCGATGCACTATTTTGATAAACGCACAGAGTTTCGCCAGTCGCTGGACTTTATTGAAGACAATCTGACAGGCACTGCGAATCTGGATTTTGCCATTGAAAGCCGGCAAACCAGTGGTGTTAATGATCCGGCGTTTTTGGCCAAAGTGGCTCGCTTTGCCGACTGGCTTGATCTGCAGCCGGAGGTAACGCATGTTGCCAGCATCACTCAGGTGTTTAAGCGGTTAAATAAAAATATGCATGGTGATGATCCGGCTTATTACCGCTTGCCTGAGCAGCAGGATTTGGCTGCACAGTATCTACTGATGTACGAGATGTCTTTGCCCTTTGGGCTGGATCTGAACAATCAGCTTAATCTGGATAAAAGTGCTACCCGGGTTACGGCAACTTTACAAAATCTGGGCAGCAAAGAACTGACGGCCTTTGAGCAGCGTGCGTTACACTGGCTGACTACAGAAATGCCGGATTACGACAGCTCGGCAGCCAGTACCGCTTTAATGTTTGCCCATATCGGGGAACGCAATATGGCTTCCATGCTTAAAACCCTGCCTTTTGCCTTAGTGCTGATATCCGGGTTACTGGTGATCAGCTTGCGCTCATGGCGACTAGGGCTGTTTAGTTTAATTCCCAATATCATGCCGGCATTGGTTGGCTTTGGTATTTGGGCGCTTTATTCTGGCGAGATCAATCTGGGATTGTCGGTAGTGGCCAGCATCAGCTTGGGCATCATTGTTGATGATACTGTACACTTTCTGAGTAAATATCAACGGGGCTTGCAAGAAGGACAGGATACCGAGGGTGCAGTGCGCTATGCTTTTCATAGCGTAGGCCGTGCGCTTTTTGTGACTACCGTGGTGCTGATGGCGGGTTTTGCGGTATTGGCGATGTCCGGTTTCCGGCTGAACTCGGATATGGGGTTATTAACCGGCCTGATTATTTTGCTGGCGCTGATTATTGATTTGCTGGTGTTACCGGCACTGTTGCTGCGCTTTGATAACAAAGGAAAGAATGATGAGACATTATCTGCAAATACTTCTGTTTAGTCTTTGTCTAGCTGTGCTGGTAATACCGGCCTGGGCGGATGAGCAGGTTGCTGCCGATGAAGGCTTACGGATTTCGACTGAACGCAAAGCCCGGGATACTGGTTGGGGTGATACTGAGGCACAAATGACCATGGTATTGCGAGATGCCCGAGGTCGGGAAAGTCGGCGGGAAATGCGAACGCTAACTCTGGAGGTAGTTGATGATGGTGATAAAGCACTGACTATTTTTGATGAACCACGGGATGTACGCGGCTCTGCTTTTCTGACACACACCAAAACGCTGGTCCCGGATGAACAGTGGTTATTTTTGCCGGCGGTGAATCGGGTCCGCCGTATCGTATCACGCAATAAATCGGGCCCTTTTATGGGCAGTGAGTTTGCTTACGAAGATTTAAGCTCATTTGAGCTGGAAAAGTTCAGCTTTCGCTACCTGCGCAGTGAAACACTGAACGGTGAAGACTGCTATGTAGTGGAGCAAATTCCACAGGATGAGTTTTCCGGCTACAGCCGTATGCTGGTCTGGATTGATAAGAGTCACTACCGGGTGCAACAAATTGAGTATTATGATCGTCGTGACAGTTTACTGAAAACACTGACGATGCATGATTATCAGTTGTACCAAGACAAATTTTGGCGGCCGCATCGGATGGAGATGGTTAATGCGCAGAATCAGAAAAGTACCAGCATGTTATTGAATGAGATTCTGTTTGAGCGTGGCTTAACCAATGCCGACTTTGACCAAAATGCGTTGCAACGTGCTCGCTAGCTGGCCAGCCAGTCTGCCAGCACCGATGAAGGGCCAGTGGTTGGCGGCTTTGTGTTTCTTAGTCTGTGCTATACCGGCAGCAGCTTCAACTGGTGGACAGCTACAGGTGCAGCCAAATGATACTTTGTGGCGCATAGCTAACGATATTCGGCCAGATCACAGTATTAGTGTGACGCAGGTGATGTTAGCCATCTATGAGCTGAATCCGCAGGCTTTCGGTCAGGGCGATTTGAATCGATTGTTGCATGGAGTTACCCTGCAGTTACCCGATAGAGAACACATGCTTAGGCAAAGTTCCCAGCTTTCTGCCGAGCCAGCAGAGGCTCCAGGCGTAGCAACTGAGCCAGCACCACAGATGGAGGCCACATTGGCGGCGGTGCCACCACCTCTTTCCTCTAACCCAGTAGCGACAGCTGTTGTTGTAACTGAAGTATCGGATCCTGCCCCGGTTTTTTGGCAAAATGTAGAATGGTTTTCCCAGCTTAACCTGATGCCTCGCTGGTATCCACAGACCGGTTTGCAGCAGCAGGCGCAATGGCACAGCAGTATTAGCCTGGAGTTTGAAGGCTATTGGCAGTCGGATGATCGTAGCCATACACTGGTATTTTCACCTTATCTGCGCTGGGATCAACGGGATAGTGCGCGCCATCTGTTGGATATTTCCGAAGCTTACTGGTTGTATTTTGGTGGTGACTGGGAGCTACGGGCTGGTATCAATAAAGTCTTTTGGGGGGCGGTAGAGTCACAGCGGCTGGTTGATATTATTAATCAACGTGATTTGCTGGACAGGCCGGATGGTGAAAGTAAGCTTGGACAGCCGATGCTGCAGCTTAGCCTGATCCGTGATTATGGTACTGTGCAGGCTTATCTGTTGCCCTATTTTCGTGAACGTAAGTTTGCTGGTGAAGAAGGGCGCTTGCGTCTGCCTCAGCGGGTAGACTTTTCGAATACTTTGTATGAATCACGCCATAAGCGCAACCATTTGGATTGGGCACTACGCTGGTCGCAGCAGTTCAGCAGCCTGGATTTGGGGCTTAGCTACTTTCAGGGCACGGCAAGAGAGCCAGTGCTGTTACCTACAGAGCAGCAACTGGCACCATACTACCCGCAATTGAAACAGCTTGGCTTGGATGCGCAGTGGATTTTGGGTTCCTGGTTATGGAAAACAGAAGCTGTCTATCGCCATACAGCGGCGGAGCATTCCAAAGCCTTGGTGACAGGTTTTGAGTATACTCAGGTGGGTATCAACGATCATTTCTGGGATCTGGGCTGGCTGCTGGAGTATCAGTACGATAGCCGGGGGCTTGGCGCTGCGACCATTGCACAAAATGATCTTTTTGCCGGTTGGCGATTAGCGCTCAATGATGCGGCTGGCTCCGAAATCTTGTTTGGCATGATGCAAGATCTGGATCGAAGCCACAGCCGCAGTGCTTATCTGGAGGCATCGACCCGCTTGGGTGAACGACTCAGGTTACGTGTCGATGGCTGGCTCTTTCACAGTCGTTACCCAGACGAGCTATTGTACTGGCTGCGACGTGACGATTACATTCAGCTAACGCTGGAGTATTACTTTTAAGGTTCACCTAAGTCGGATGTCTGTTTGCCGAAGACAGGGATGGTCAGTTGCCATTTAATGGCCGCCAGGCGCAGCGCAAGCAGGCTGCTCATGCCCAGCAGCATGGCTAGCAGAGTCGTCGCGCCGGCCAGTTGTGCCAGAATGTATACGGCACCACCAAAAATGCAGGTAAAGGCGTACAACTCACCTCGAAATACCATCGGGATTTCCCGGCACAACACATCACGGATCATGCCACCGGCTACCCCACTCATGGTACCCATCATGACAGCTACAAAATAGGAGGTGCCGTGATCCAAAGCCTTTTGAGTACCCATAATCACGAAAAAAGCCAGGCCAATCGCATCAAAGAATTGCAGGGTATTATTCGGAATGGTGAGCCGCTTTCTTAACAAAATGATGGTGAGCAATGCTGCACTAAAAATTGCGAAAAAGTAATTGTTGTTGTTCATCCACACGACAGGGACATCCAGCAGCACATCGCGCAGACTACCGCCACCAATAGCGGTCACTGTTGCTAATACCAATACGCCAAAGCCATCCATTTGTTTGCGCCAGGCGGCTAAAGTTCCAGAGATGGCAAAAACAGCCACCCCCATTAAATCAAACCAATGCAGATAATCCATCAGCAAGCACTCTGTTTTGTCGCCACTATTGCTTGTGGCCAGTCTATGCTAGCATGCCACTCTATCTGAACGATAGCTATCCTATGTCGCGGCAGAAGTCGTGTTAAGCCGAGGTACAATGAAAAAGAAGCTCATCATCCCAGTCGTTGCTGTGGGTTTATTGGTAGTGGGAGTGCAGTTGGCCAATCGTCAGGCTGCAAAAACCATCGAAGCACAAATTGCAGAGATAAATCTGTCGTATGCTGAAATGTCTCAACAAGGTGTATTGCCTGCATTGCAATTGCAGTATCAAGAAGTACGTGCCAGCGTTTTGCGATCACGTTATCAGATTGAAGGCCTTAGCGTGGAGCTGCAAGGGCTTGGGCAGTTGTTCAGCATTGAGCAAGTGCAACTTCGCGGTATTAAGCCAAACCGCTTGGCTGATCAAGGCAGTGTGTCCTTACGCAGTCTGGCCTTAGGTTCTGGAGCTCGCTTGTTTGTGCCAACAGAACTTGCTGCTTTTAGCGATAGTATAAAGCTGCATGGTGATTACAGCTACAGCTATCAGCCAAGCACTGGTGAGTTGGAGTTGATGCAGCAAACCCGTATCAATGAGGAGTTTTCGTTCAGTTATCAGTTACGCTTGAGCGAGATGCAGGCCATATGGCAGCAATTAACCGATATTTCTGCCATGAACAATGAACAACAGCAAAGGTTACTGGAATCGGACAGCTATATAGAACAGTTTACTGCAGCGATGCTTCAAAGTGCCATTGTGGCTGGTGAGTTGCGGTTGGAAAACGATGGTTTTTTACAGCGTCTGCTGACGTTAACTGCCGGCCAGGGACAAACACCTGATTTTAGCATTGTTCAGGGTATTGCTCTGATGGCCTTGGCAACCGCAGAGACTGTGCCAATGGAGATACGGCAGAGCCTGATTGCTTTTGTGCAGGAACCAAGATCACTGACATTGCGCTTTCAGTTGCAACAGCCATTGCGTTTTACTGAACTTGAAGCAGAAACAGCATCCTTCGCCATCGACACTGTAGACGAGTTGTTGGAATTTGCCGGAGTGCGTCTTACCGTGAATGACTAGGTCAATGGTAACAAGGCAGCCAAAGCTGCCTTGGTGGGTTACGCCAATTCGGTGGTAAGCCGTTGCCAGTGGCGCCTTTGCTCGGCAAAAAGTACCTTTAGTTCCTGATACTGCTTTTGAATGTTCAGTTCTGCATAGCGCTCCTGAAGAGTGCTTTGCAGCTGTTGTTTTTTCTGCAGCAATAGGTCTTTCTTCAATTCATAATATGCCTGCATCCGCTCCAGTAGCACGTCATATTCCTGCTCAATTCTTTGCAGGATATGTTCTGCATCCGGCAGTTTGGACAAGCGCATCTTCGCCCGCTTAAACTGCATGGCTGCTTTAGCCTGCTCAATGCGTTCTTCCGGGCAGGTGCGTAGCTTCGAGGTCAACCCTACCCAGGAAGCAGCTTTGATCAGCCACTTGGTAGGATCAAAGTGCCACCATTTTATGCCATTGCGGTAATCGTATTCGAAGATATGATGAAAGTTATGGTAGCCTTCTCCATAGGTGAGTAAGGCTAAGACACCATTGTCGCGCGCCGTATTTTCATCGGTGTAGGTTTGTTTGCCCCAGATATGCGCCAGTGAGTTGATAAAAAACGTAAAGTGATGGCTTAGCACCAAACGCAGGACACCCACCAACAGAATCATGCCCCAAAGATTTCCAAACAACAGGCCAAGCCCAATCGGGATACCAAAGTTGGTAATTAGGGCCAGAGCCAGATAATGCTTATGCTGAAAGCGAAGAATTTTGTTTTTTTGCAAATCACGAACATTATCGTAGGTATAATGGTCCGGCCCCTGGTAATCGCGTAGCATCCAGCCGATATGGCTGAACCAAAAGCCACGCTTGGCAGAGTAGGGGTCTTTGTCGTTGTCATCGACATGCCGGTGGTGGATCCGGTGATCCGAGGCCCAGTGAATGACACTGTTTTGCAACGCAAAAGCACCGCCAATCGCAAAGATAAACTCCAGGATCGGATGTGCCTGATACGACTTGTGTGACCACAAGCGATGATAGCCAGCGGTAATTGACATTCCGCAGTAGCCAAGGCATAAGATCATGGCGATGATTTCTGCCTTGCCAAAGCCGACAGCAATGGCATACCAGGGGACTGCTATCAGAGCAACTAGAAAAGTACTACTAAAGACCAGGATATTGGTCCAGATAAGTGGGGCTTTTTGCATAAATGATTTTCAGCTTACAAATGTACGCCCAATGTACCGGTGCTGTATTAACAGGTCAAGCTGGATCCGATGAATAACAGTGAAAAAGAGACACTCAAGTGAGCCGAGCGGAGCAAAAAGAGAAAACCAGGCGTGCCATTATTAATGCAGCATTCCAGCAACTGAGTGCAGATAAAAGCTTTGCCAGCCTAAGCCTGCGTGAAGTAGCTCGGGAGGCAGGCATAGCGCCAACCTCTTTTTATCGGCATTTTTCCGATATGGATGCGTTGGGTTTAACGTTAGTGGATGAGGCGGGTCTGATGCTGCGCCAACTGATGCGCCAGGCCAGACAACGCATTGTTCATAATCGCAGTGTGATCCAGACCTCGGTTGAAACCTTTATGGAGTTTATCATTGAGCACAGCAATGTATTTCGATTGTTGCTGCGTGAACGCTCTGGTACTTCAGCTGCTTTTCGCAGTGCTGTAGCACGGGAAATTCAGCATTTCTGTGCCGAGTTAGCCGATTACCTTCGTAAAGAAAATAAGTGCTCAGCTGAAATGGCACTGATCCAAGCTGAAGCTATGGTGATTCTGGTGTTTCATGCTGGCGCTGATGCACTGGATGCCAGTGATGAAGTGCGGCAACGCATTACCATCAAAACCATCCAACAGTTACGCTGGTTGGCCGGTGGCAGTAAGCCACCGACAGTTTAAAAAGGCTTTTAGCTTCTTTTTTGCAGCCAGACACCAGATTCCAGATGAGTGGTGTAAGGAAATTGGTCGAACACCGCAAAACGTTCAATCCGGTGTGTTTGATTCAATACATCCAGATTAACTTTCAGGGTTTCTGGGTTGCAAGAGATATAGATAATATCGTCAAAGCGGCTGACCAGTTCCACCGTGGCAGGATCTAGCCCCGCCCGGGGGGGATCAACCAGCACGGTATTCAGTTGCAGGTTCGATAAATCAAGTTGCTTCAGCTGCGAGCCCTTCAGTAAGGCGGCTGAGACATCTTCTGCCGACATTTGTAGCACCTGTACATTCGTGATCTGGTTTAGATTGCAGTTGTATTCTGCTGAGCGAATGGATTTGCGGGAGATTTCTGTTGCAACCACTTGATGGAAGTGTGCTGCCAGTGCCAGTGAAAAGTTGCCATTGCCACAATACAATTCCAGCAAGTCGCCTTTTAGCTGTTTGGCGACATTGCATGCCCAGCTAAGCATGTGTTGATTCACTACGCCGTTTGGCTGCGTAAAGCTGTTTTCAATTTGCTGATAGCGGAGTGTTCTTTGCTCTACCTGCAATTGCTCAATGATGTAGTCACGGTCCAGTTCAATTTTCTGTTTGCGCGCCCGGCCAATCAGATCCACCGGCGCATAATTTGCCAGTTGCTGTTTAAGGATGTTCGCTGCCTGCTGCCAGCTTGCATCCAACTGCCGCTTGTAGATCAACGTGATCAGCAATTCACCACTCAAGCCAGTCAGATAATCGATTTGGTACAGACGGCGACGTAACTCATCGTTGCTTTTTAGCAGTTGTAACAGTATTGGCATGATATCGCTGATACGTTTATCGGCGACTGGGAAATGATCAATACGAAGCCGCTCTTTAGTAGCGGGATCAAACATAATATGAAACAGATCGTCGCCCTCGTGCCAAACTCTGAATTCTGCCCGCAACCGGTAATGCTCACTTGGTGAGCGAAATACTTCTACTGCAGGAAGATGCAAAGGGTGCAATAAGGCTTGCACTGCGTCTAGTTTGGCGGCAAGCAGAGCTTCGTACTGGTCGGGAAAAGTTTGTCCTGGGCGCATGCGGCATCCTGATAAAGCATAAAAGCGCGATCTTACGTTTTTTTATACTGGCTGCCAAATAGAAAGCGGCAGCGCAGAGCAGGCGCTGCCGGTAATGTAGTTAACTTTCCTGGCGATCTTTAGCTTCGCGAACTTTCAGTGTTCTGTCCTGAAATTCGCTATCATTAAGAGCCTGAATCATTTTTTCAGCATCTTTGGCGGCTACTTCTACAAAACCAAAGCCACGACGACGTCCTGTCTGGCGATCTTTCATCAAGCGCACATTCAGTACCACACCTTTGGTTTCGAACAACTGTTGAACCGCTTCTTCATTCGCTCGGTATGGCAGGTTGCCAACATAAAGAGTTGCGGTATCACCTTGATAAATCTGTTCGACCAAATCGTCACTTAAGTTGATGGCATTACCTTTTACATCTCTCAAAATAGGTACCAGCACACCCGCGAGTAAGACGCCAAGCACAACTGAAACAAATGAAGGTAAGGCTGGATCAAGCAGGTAAAACACTAAAAAAGCAAGAATGGCCACCGCTAAGGTATAAGGTAAGGTGGCGCGTAACGTAGGTAACATAAGATATATCCTATAAGAGTCAATAGATTATTTCGGTAAAAACCTGCAGTACAGGTGCTTTAATCTTAGCGGCTGCTCGGGATCTAGCCAACTGAATTATCATAAAAGACAAATTTACCAAGATAGGCTTGACAGCTGAACTTAAATCACTAAAATGGCGCCCTCGCTTGCAGT